>JBIICE010000170.1:0-8891 GCA_044239025.1 Verrucomicrobiales bacterium | reverse complement strand
ATGGCTTCACCCCGGGCCTTGCGTACGCATGGCTGGACGACGGGCATTGGGATCTTTCGTTCGGCCGCCGCTTCGACCTCTTCAGCGAACGCCAGCCCGAGATGGTCGATGGATTCGGAATCCTCGGTGCCTCCGGCAACCCGGGGAACAGCCTGCGCACGCAACTCCGCGCCGAATACCGCGGCGAATTCGGCGGCAGCCACGGCTTCAGCGTCGGAGCCGCTCTGAGTGAACCGATTTCGACAAGCATCTCCGACGACTTCAGCGATCGCGCTGAAGACAATGGCCTGCCCAACCTCGAGGCCAAGGCTCAGCTCCGGCTCGGTCTGCCGGACAGTGATGTGCTGCTGGCGCGCCCCGGCTTTGAAATCGGGGCTTCGGGCGTCTACGGCGAGTTCCGGAAATTCACAGGCACCGCTCCGCCATGGCCGCCGCCTGACATCATCCGCCCGTGGGGTGCCGCCCTCGAAGCTGGGGCGCGCCTCGGCAGCCGATTTGGAATCCACGGGGAAATCTACGCAGGTGAAGCCCTCGGCAATTACCTCGGCACCGCCCTGCAGACGGTCAATCCCGCCACGCGGAGAGCGATCGGCAGCCATGGGGGATGGCTCGAGGCCACACTCGTCCTCACTCCGAAGCTCCGCATGAATACGGGCTATGGACTCGATGAACCAGACCGCGCCGACCTGTTTGCCGGGCAGGTTTCCCGCAACCGGACCGCCTACCTCAATCTGTTCGCCAGCGTCACCCCCGCCTTCACAATCGGTCTTGAGCAGACATGGAGACGAACAGATTACATGGGTGCCGATGGTGCCGACCGATCCAATGAGGGATGGTCCACCATGCTAAGCCTCCAGTACGGTTTCTGACTGCCTTCACTTCCGACAACCCATGAGAATGCGCCGACTGCTTCCCGCCGCTGCTGCCCTCGCCGCCGGATCCGCCGCTTTCCTGCTCTCTGCACGATCGCCTCACGCCGCACCGCCGCAGTCAGCCGCCACGGCCCAGCGCAGCGTCCGCATCTACACGGGAGGCGACATTCTCACGATGCGCGGCGAGGCCCCGGAATACGTGGAAGCGCTCGCCATCGAAGCTGGAAAAATCATCCATGCGGGCTCCCTCGCCGAGGCCCGTCAGATGGCCGGTGCTTCGCCTGAAACCGTGCCGCTGGCTGGCCGCACGCTGCTCCCTGGCTTCATCGACGGACATGGCCATATCGCCGACTATGTCATGTCATGGGGAAAACCCGACCTCAGCCCTCCTCCGGTCGGCGACACCCGAACCATCGCCGATATCCAGAATAAGCTTGCCGCTTACCTCGCCAAATCGGCCGCTCCCACCGACCAACTGGTCGTCATCAGTGGATACGACGACAGCCTGCTCGAGGAAAAACGCCACCCGACCCGCCACGACCTCGACAAGGTCAGCACGACCGTTCCGATTCTCATCGTGCATGCCTCCGGGCACCTCGTGGTCGCCAACTCCCCGGCTCTGGCCATGGTCGGCATCACCGCGGAAACGCCGGACCCGGATGGCGGCGTCATTCAGCGCGAGGAAGGATCGAAGATTCCCAATGGCGTCCTTGAGGAAACCGCCGGCTACCCGTTCATGGCCCGCCTTCCCAAGTCGGCCCTTCCGGATCAGCTCCGCATGTTAGATGAAATCCAGGCGTGGTGGGCCAGCTACGGACTCACCACGGCCCAGGACGGACTCAGCAATCCGGCTTCCCTCGCGATGCTGCGCGAGGCCGACCGCACGAACCGGCTCATCCTCGACGTGGTTTCCTATCCGATGTGGAAACTGCTGGGCAAGGTCGGTGACTTTGATGCGCGCGCCGCCTCGTTCGATATCTACCCTCCCGGTTCCCAGATCTCCAATGCCGGACGTGCCTACGAGTCGGAGCGCCCTGCCTCCACGCCGCTTGCCATCGACGCGGCCTCCCGCGGGAAACTCAAGATCGGCACCTACGGGACCCATCACAAGATCGGGGGCATCAAGATCACCCTCGACGGCTCGCCTCAGGGGAAAACGGCGTTCATGACCCAGCCGTATCACGCGCCTCCGCCAGGTCAGAAGCAGAGCTACCGTGCCTATCCGACCCTCGAACAGCAGGAGGTGAACGCATGGTTTGATGCTGCCTACCGCCATGGCATTCAGGTCATCGCCCATACCAATGGGGATGCCGCCGTCGATCAGCTCCTCACCGCGGTGGCGGCCGCCCGCGGCAATCATGGAGACAAGGACCTCCGCCCCGTCGCCATTCATGCCCAGCTCGCCCGCTATGCCCAGCTTGACCGCATGAAGGACCTCGGAGTCATGCCCAGCTTTTTCTCCGCCCATACGTTTTTCTGGGGCGACTGGCACGTACAGAGCTTCGGCCGCGACCGCGCACACCGCATCAGCCCCATTGCCCGGGCCCACGCCATTGGCCTGAAGTGCTCGAATCACAACGATTCCCCGGTCGTTCCGCCGGACATGATGCGCCTCGTCTGGTCCGCGGTGAACCGCCTCAGCCGCAGCGGCGAGATCATCGGCTCGGCTGAGCGGGTTTCCCCGTTTGTCGCCCTCAAGGCGGTCACCTCATGGGCCGCGTGGCAGTACTTCGAGGATGACTCCAAGGGAACCCTTGAAAAAGGCAAACGCGCGGACCTCGTGGTTCTGGAACGGAATCCACTCAAGGTGGAACCCACCTCCATCATCGACATCCGCGTCATGGAGACCATCAAGGACGGTAAGACCATCTGGTTGCGGAAATGAGCGGAGGGGTCTCCGGAAATCTGTCAGGATTTCCGACTGGCACCGGCCTGGGGTAAATGCCAGGAACGTCTGCCATGAAGTACCTAGCGCTCGCCGTTCCGGTCTGGGCCCTCCAGCCTGTCTCCGCCGCAGACATCCTCAAAGCAGACAACGCGACGCCGCTCAACGAGCCACTCAGCTGGATCGGTGGAATCGTGCCGGGGCCGGACGACACGGTGATTATCGACCGGACGATCCGTTTCTATCGCTTCTCCCCGCTGGGTGGTTCACTGGAAGTGAAGGGCATCCGGGTCACGGACGCGGGCAATCCGCTCGCGGTGAATGTGACGGCCGGAGCCACGCTCCGGATCGGCGCGGGGGGCATCGCGGTGGAAGGCGGCATTTCCCAGTTCAATACGAGCTATAATCTCGAACTGAGTCCCGACCTTCAGCTCACGGCCGATCAGTCGTGGGACATCGCCGACACCACCCAGGCTACCGATCTGAAGCTGGTCGGCCGCGCGGAAACCGTGCTCGATCTCGGTGGCCGCACGCTCACCAAGAACGGACCGGGATTCGTCCAGATCGATGGCGGTTACGACGTCCGTAACGGCCGCATGGTCTGCGCCGAGGGAACGGTGACGCTGGTATCGGGCGGGACCGGTGCCCGTAGCCTCGTCGTGCCCGCGGACTTCACTGTGCGCATCGACGGTGGAGAATTCAATCTCTGCAAACTGAGCGGTGCGCTCGACTTCAGCGGCCGCATGGAACTCCACGGCGGCACCTTCAGCGTCGGTCCGGTCTTCAGCAGCTCGCTCTATCAGGGTTTCACGGCGGGGGGAATGATTGCGGTTCTCGCCGACAGTACGCTGAGCCTGCCGAATCAGAATTCCAAACCGGCGACGCCGGTCCACTTCACGGTGGCTGCCCCCATCCGGGGTGCGGCCACTCTCACCGTTTCGGCCTCCAGTCCGCGCACCGCTGACCGTCTCTTGTTTACGGGCGACAACAGCGGATTCACCGGAACTGTGCGGGTGGCTGCTGCTTCCGGCAACGCCACCCTCCGGCTCGCGGATCCCCGGGCGGGCAGCAGCTCGGCCTCATGGTTCGTCGCTCAGGGCAACGCCCTCGAGATTGCCACCAGTGACGTCGCTCTCGGCTCTCTGTCCGGCGATGGCGTTGTCACCAACGCGGGGGCCTCGCCCGCCTCCGTCACGGTGAACCGTGGCCAGTTCGCGGGCACACTTGCTGACGGCTCTGCCCCCCTTGTGCTGATCAAGTCAAGCCACGGCACTCTCACTCTCTCCGGCGCTCCCCTCCACACCGGTGGCACGCGCATCACGGATGGCACGCTTGAAATCACCACCACCACCATCGACGAACGCGGAGACATTCGCATCGAAGGCGGTGGCCGGCTTGCGCTGGAATTCAACGGCACTGCAGCGGTCAGCGCCCTCTTCCTTGAGGGCGTGCCCCAGGTGGCCGGACGCTGGGGTGCTCCCGGATCGGCCGCCGCCCACCAATCGGCTCGCTTCTCCGGGCCCGGCACTCTCGAGGTCCGCCATGGGCCCGCTTCGCCCTTCGCCCAGTGGGCCTCGGCTGCCGGACTCCAGGGAACCGAGGCCACGCCAGCCGCGGATCCGGACACCGACAGCATCCCCAACCTCCTCGAGTTCGCCATGGCGGGCGATCCGCGCCTCGGGGCATCGGCACCGGGCCTGCAGCCTGGGATGGTCCGGATAAACGACGAGGATTACCTCGCCGCCACCTTTCCAGTCCGTGCCGGAGCCCTCTTTTCCGGTGCCTCCGCCTCCGCCGACGGGATCACCTATCGGATCGAAGGGGCGCGCGGCCTGCGGTCATGGGATGCCCCGGTTGCCGAATGCTCGCCCGCCCGCGCCGAGGGCCTGCCGCCCCTCCCCGACGGCTGGAGCTACCGCACCTTCCGCCTGACGGAACCGGTCAGTGCGGACCCGTCTGCGTCGCTCCGGCTCCGCGTTTCCCAGCCATGATGCCGCCGGGGACATCGTTGGAAAAGCCATGGCCGCCGCGCCTGCTCTGTGGCAGGGTCTTCTCATGAAGCTGCGTCTCTCCGCCACACTCGCCGCTGTACTCATGCTCGCGGCACACTCTGCCCCGGCGGATGCGCCCACCGACATCCGGCCAGGCGACGCCTTCCGTGCGCGGGATACCCTTGCGCCGGGCACTGACCCGGGTGCCGATGCCAACGCCTGTCTTCAGCAGCTTGCATGGAAGGCCGAGGACTTCTCCGTGGTCTGCGAACCAAAGCATGCGGACCATGGCGATCTCCTGATGCGCTTCCCCAGTGCGCTTCCCAGCGGCCATGGGCAGAACGACCTCGTGGCCCTTGAATGGTACCAGGCCCGCGGCCGCGACGGCACATTGCTGCGGGCCCCAGCCGTCGTCGTCGTCCATGAGTCCGGCAAAGGCATGGTGGCCGGCCGCACCTTCGCCCGCGGTCTGAGAACCCGTCAGCTCCATACCTTCCTCATTCACCTTCCCGGCTACGGAGCCCGCCGCTCCGATTGGACCGCCGACGTCCGCAACCTTCTGCCCTCCATGCGCCAGGCCGTGGCCGATGTCCGCCGCGCCCGCGACGCCATCGCCGCCCTCCCGCCCGTTGACTCCTCACTCATCGCCGTCCAGGGCACGAGCCTCGGTGGCTTTGTCACCGCCACAGTCGCCGGACTCGACCGCGCCTATCAGCGTGCCTTCATTCTCCTCGCGGGGGGTCAACTCGCGGAGGTGCTCCTCCACGGCACCCGCGATGCTGCGGGCATGCGACGCCAACTGGAGGCGGCCGGCATCACGCACGACCAGATCCGCGAACTTTCCATGGCCATCGAGCCCATGCGGCTCGCCCACCGCGTGGACCCCGCCCGAACCTGGCTCTTCAGCGGGAAATTCGACGAGGTGGTTCCTCCCCGCTGCTCCCACGCGTTCGCTTCCGCAGCCGGACTGGCCGGGGAACATCACCGCGAACTCCCAGTCGGCCACTACTCGGCGGCCCTCCTCCTCCCGGTCATCCTCCAGCAGATCGGCGATCTGATAGGGACGCCCTCCGCGGAACTTCCTCCGGCTCCCCGGCCCGCGGCATCGCCAGGTTCCGCATCGCCGACGTCTCCTCCTCAAACGCCGTCAGCAACCCCTGCACCCGGTCCCGCTGCGTCAGCATCGCAATGATCAGGTACTGGGCAATCGCAAGCCCATAGCACCACCAGCCCACCGCACTGGCCGCCGACCCCGGCGACCCTCCCCAGACGACTGCCATGATGGCCAGCACCGGCGACGAGCGTCTCAGGTGCAGATAGAAAAGGTTCCGCAGAATCTCCCGGCGCGCGCTCCATGCCGCCCGCCAGCCTTCGGGCGTATGCAGCCGCAGCGACAAGGGCTTCCGGTGCAGAAAACCAAAGAGATCTTCGTCCGGCATGTTCTCGATCACCCCCACGGCCAGCAGCAGCCGCAGCACCAGGGTCTGCCAGACCTGCGATTCATCCGCGGTCCGATGCCAGGGCAGCCACCCGAAAAGCACATCTTCAAGATTGGCCGTCGCCGCCAGCAGGAGCACCGCCCCGCGGAACCAGCTCTCAAGGTCCCTCTCCAGTTCGGCATCCGATGTCTGCACCCGCAGTACCCGCCGCAGCAGAAAGCGGAAAACAGGAATCGCCACCAGGCCGCAGATCAGCCGCACCACCGGCCGCAGCACCGGCTTGAACACCATGTCACGGAAAAGGCTGCCAAAAACCACCAGCACTCCTGCCCATGGACCCGATTGCCCCGTTCCGCCAACCCAAATCAGACATGGCAGAAACCGCCGGAAAGGCCTATCCTGCCTCCTGGATGATGCCGCGCCGTTCTCTCCTGATTCAGCTCGCCGCCCTCACCGGTACCGTGTCCCGGGCCCGGGCCGCTGCCCTGACGGTGCCAGACCAATGCCGCCAGCTCGTCTCCGTCATCGCGACCGACTGGAACGCCACCGCAGCGATCCTCCGCCGCTGGCAGCGTCCGGATGCCCGCAGCCCATGGTCTCCGGCTGATAAACCCGTCCCAGTCGTCCTCGGCCGGGCAGGGCTGCGCCCCGGCCGCGGTCTGCATCCCGCCATCCCCGGCCGCGCCGCCAAGCAGGAAGGCGATGGCTGCTCCCCCGCCGGACTCTTCTCGCTGGATACCGCCTTCGGCACCGCTCCCCGATCCGCCCGGCCGGAAAAGTGGCCTTGGCTCCCCATGACCAGCCACCACGCTGGCGTCGACGACCCCGGATCGCGCCACTACAACCGCATCGTCGATCGCCGCGCCGTGCAGCCCGACTGGACGAGCGCAGAAAACATGATCCCGGACAGCGGGGTTTATCGGCTCGGTCTCGTCGTCCGCCACAACTGGGACCAGAAGCCCGGAGCCGGGTCCTGCATCTTTCTCCACATCCGGGACCGCCAGGGATCCCCCACGGCAGGCTGCACCGCCATGGAAGCGGCCCAGCTCGCCAGTCTGCTGCAATGGCTCCAGCCCGCGGCGGCTCCTCTCCTCCTCCAGCTCCCGCAGGCCATTGCCACGCAGTTGCCATGGCTGCCGCCGGAGGTTTTGTGAAAATCGGATAGCAGTTGGTACGATATCTGCTTGAAGCAAGGAAGCGGGTGTGCGAGACCCTGAGTGCCGGATCCGTCCGGCCAACTCCATGAAGCCATCGCAGACCATCGGGCAGCAGCTCAGCCAGCAGCAGAGGCTCTCGCCTCAGCTCCAGCAGAGCCTGAACATTCTGCAGGCACCCGTCTTCGAACTGCGGCAGATGATCGATCAGGAACTGCAGCAGAACCCTGTCCTTGAGGCGGAGAGCAACGAGGTTTCCCTCGAACAGGAACGGCCGGAGGCAGAACTCTCGGACGATGGCTTCGACCGGGAATTCAGCGAACTCTCGAGGATGGATGACGAGTGGCGGAATTACCTCTCGCAGTCCAATTCGTCGCGCGGACCCCGCACCGCCGAGGAAGAGGAACGCCGCCAGTTTCTCTTCGATTCCCTCTCGAATCCCGTTACGCTCCAGGAACACCTGATCCAGCAGCTGGCCATGGTCGATTCCCGTGCGGAAGTGCGCCGGCTCGTGGAAATGCTCATCGGGAGTCTCGACGACCGCGGCTTCCTCGGCACGCGCATCGGCGATGTCAGTCTGGAATTCGGCATCCCGCTTCCGGATCTGGAGGAAGCCCGCGATATCCTGCAATCGTTCGACCCTCCGGGTGTGGGGGCGGAGGACATGAGGGAGAACCTGCTGCTGCAGCTCCGGCGCGATGGCCGCGAGCATAGCCTCGAAAGCCGCATCATTTCACAGCACCTCGAGGACTTCGCCCACAAACGCTATCCGCAGATCGCGCGGCGGCTTTCCGTGGAAGTGGCCGACATCAACCGCGCAGCTGCCGCCATTGCCCAGCTCAATCCGCGCCCGGCTTCGGCATTCGCCTCGACTCCGCGGCAGTTCATCACGCCCGATGTCATCGTGAGCCGCCAGAATGGAAAGTACGTGGTCACCATGACAGACGACCAGCTGCCCCGTCTGCGCATCAGCAATCTCTACAAGGACATCATGTCCAAGCCGGGCGAGCGGGACAATGTGAAGAGCTACATCCGCGACAAGATCCGCAGCGGCAAATTCCTCATCCGCAGCATTCAGCAGCGCCAGCAGACCATCCAGCGCATCGCCGAGGAAATCGTGGCCCGTCAGGAACCATTCCTCCGCAGCGGGCCCTCGGAACTGCGGCCGCTCAACATGGCTACCGTCGCCGATGCGGTCGGTGTGCACGAAACCACCGTGAGCCGCGCCATTGCCGGGAAATACATGGCCTCGTCCCAGGGGGTCCATGAAATGCGCTACTTCTTCACGTCCGGCCTTGCGACCGACGACGGAGAACAACGGTCAAATACCAGCGTGAAGACAGCCCTCGCGGAACTGATCCGCGCGGAGGACGGAGCGAGTCCCCTGAGCGATGAGGATCTCGCCCGGATGCTCACGGAACGCGGGGTCAGAATTGCCCGGCGGACCGTCGCCAAGTACCGAGAAGCCCTCGGCATCCTGCCCAGCCACCTGCGCCGCCGCTTCTGAAGCCGCCGCCTGCTCAGCCGAGCCCGGAACGCGCGAGGAGCGG
>JBIICE010000169.1:0-8928 GCA_044239025.1 Verrucomicrobiales bacterium | reverse complement strand
TGGACAACGCCCGGATCACCAAGACGGAGACGCAGCTGGCGCGGATTCAGGGATACATCCAGATGTACACCTCGCGTCAGAATGGACGGCTGCCGACGCAGGCGGTTGGGCTGCAGGCCCTGCTGAACACGGGCATTGCTTCCGCTCCGGAAGAACTCATGGACCCCTGGGGTGAACCGCTGCAGTACAACATTCCGGCGCGGCGCAGCACCGCTGACAAGTACGACCTCTACTCAAAAGGTAAGGACAAACTTGAAGGTACGGAAGACGACATCGGCAACTGGTCGATGGCGCAGTGAATTGATTCCGCGGGTGCCATGCCCGCGCCTCCGGGAGGCATGCGTCTCCTGTCACCCTGAACCTTCTCATGAAACGGCACGGCTTTACGCTCATGGAGATGCTGGTCGTGCTGGCCATCGTCGGCATGCTCTTTGCCGGGGCCTTCCGCGGGATGGCATCGCTCAACGACGAGCGTGCGCTGCGTGCGCCGGTCAACGAGCTGCGCTCGATGGCGAAGAAGGCGTGGCAGCGCTCCATGCAGGAACAGCGCGCCTGGCAGATCCGGTTCCGCCCGGGCAGCATGGTGCTGGAGCCACGGCAGGCCACCCAGGCGGACGACCGCGCCATGATGGCCGCGGCCGATCAGATGGCCCGCCGGGGATCAGGCATCGTCACGTATTCCTTCGATCCCGAGATTCAGGTGGAGATCCGGCACTGGGCGGAGAGGGAATGGCATCCGCCCATGCCGGACGTCTGGATCTTTGAGCACAGCGGTCTGTGCGAGCCCATCAGTGTCCGTTTCCGCAGTGCCATCGGGGCGATTGCGGTGCAGTTCGACCCCCTGACGGCGGCTGTGAACTCCGAGGAATTCTTCCCGGCAAAGGAATGAACACGAATCTCTCCCGCCGCAGACCACGCCGCTCCGCCATGATCATCATGGAGGTGCTGGTGGCCCTTGGTGTTTTTGGCCTTGCGGTGACCGGGCTGATCCGTGCCCTCACGGTGGCCGCCCAGACGGCCGTGATTTCGCAGCTGGAACTCCGCATGATTCTGCGGCTGCAGTCGACGCTGACGGAATACAGCAAAATTGCGCGCATCGAGGAAGGCAACTGGCGGAGCGACCCTGACGAGCTGGGGGTGTGGACTGAAACGGAGGTGGTGCTTCTCGAGGACATTCTCAATTCGGAGGGCCAGCCCCTGACGGACATGTACCGGGTCCGCGTGACGGGATTCTATGACAATTTCGGACAGGCTGGCGAGATGTCGGCGGAAACCCTGCGGTATGGACGGCTCTACCAGACGACCGGAGCAGCGGGGGCCGCCGCACCGCCTGCGGCGGGAGGGCAGGGCACCCCGGCACCAGGAGGAGGAAGACAATGAAAGGGAATCAGGGACGCCGCCGCCAGCGCGGCTTTACGCTCGTGGAGGTTGTGCTCGGCATGGCGCTCGTCGGCCTGCTCACGGGTGCGATTTTTGCCGTGCAGCGGGGTGCGCTCACGGTGAGCACGGAATTGGCCGAACGGGAGGCCAAGACCATGCGGGTGCACGCCTTCTGCGAATTGCTGCGCCGTACCTTTGAACAGGCCCCGGGCAATTCACGGGTCAATCTGCAGGCATATGGGGGCGGCGGATCCGATCTCACCGAAATCGCTTTCACTGATTACCCCCTCGCCTTCAACTGGCCGGGCATCACGGCGGGATCGAAAACCGTCATTTTCCGCACGGAACGTGGCGCCAGCGGCCTCGGGCAGCAGGCTTCCGTGCTCTATCTTGACGAGGAACAGAGCCAGCTTTGGCAGCAGGGACAGTTCGATGAGACCAAGATCCTCGGCCGACTCACCCTGCTCGATGGCATCGCTTTCCTCGGCTGGCGTTTCTTCAATGACACCACGCAGGAATGGGAGCTGGAGTGGCCGCTCACCAACACCAGACGGCCCTCCTTTGTTGAGATGACCCTCCAGTTCATCGACGGCTACGATCCCGTCCGGCTGGTCTTCTGGATCCCCACCATGGCGAATCCTCAGGCGTTCACGACCGGACTTGGCGGTGCCGGTGCAGGAGCCGGCATCCCGGGTGGTGGCATCCCGGGTGGCCCCGCGGCAGGTGGGCCCGGCGGCGGTGGTGCCGGTGGACGGGGACCTGGTGGCGGTGGTGGACGGGGACCTGGTGGCGGTGGGGGTGGACGAGGCGGCCCGCCCGGCGGCGGCGGACGGTAAAGACTGATGCGGCTGCGGACGGAGATGGCTGCAGGCATGCGGTTTCCCGGGCCACTGGTGCGTGATGTGGTCCCGTGGTTCCTGGACGGGCTGGGACCGACCAATCGGCTGAATCCGCGCAACGAACCTGCTGAAAATCCCGGAGCGCTTCCCTCTCCCGCAGGGTGCCGAGGTGGCCGATGCATCCGGGAAGTGCCGCGGGAAGCGTCTCCGCCACCCTCGGAAGACCGGTGCCGCATTTCCGGGGCCCCGTGGTGAAATTCCAGACCGGGAAATCCGGACTTTCCGAGGCGGCTCCCGCATTCTCAAGCAGCTCTCAGACGAGCATGAGGGCCGGGTTCTCGAGCAGCTTGCGCAGGGCCGCGAGGTAAGTGGCTCCTACCGCGCCATCGATGACCCGGTGATCGCAGCTCATGCCAACCCACATGCGCTCACCTACGGTGAGTTCGCCCCTGGCATTGACCACGGGCACCTTGCGGGCAGCACCAATGGAAAGGATAGCCGACTGCGGAGGATTGATGATGGCATCGAAATTGTCGATACCGTAGGCTCCGAGGTTGGAAACGGTGATCGTGCCGCCCGCGAATTCATCCGGCGAGAGCTTCTTCGATTTGGCCCGTGCGGCAAAGTCCTTCACGGCCGTGCTGACTTCAAGAAGCGACTTCCGGTGGGCATCCCGGAGCACCGGCGTCACCAAACCCTCCTCCACCGCGATCGCCACGCTCACATTCACGGCGGCAAACTGCACGATGGCATCGCCGTCGAAGGAGGCGTTGACCGCGGGCACCTGGGCCGCTGCGGCAGCGACCGCCTTCAGAATGAAATCGTTGACTGTGTACTTGTTCCCGCCGCTCTTTTCGGTGCCGGCGTTGATTTCCTGCCGCAGGGCCAGAATCGGTGCGGCGTCGACTTCTATATTCAGATAGAAGTGCGGAATCTGGGTCTTGCTGGCCAGCAGGCGGTCCGCAATGATCGTCCGCATCCCAGTCAGTGGAATCCGCTGGTCGTCAGGGCCAGCCACCGGACGGATGGTCTGCACCGGTCGGCCTGCCGGAGCCGAACCGCCCACCGGGGCACTCAGCACGTCGTCACGCACGATGCGCCCGCCGGGGCCCGTTCCCGCCAGCGTCCGCAGATCCACACCCTTCTCGGCGGCGACCTTTCTGGCGAGGGGCGACGCCTTTACGCGTCCTGCATGCGCCGCCGCTGCGGGCGGGCGGGCGGCGCTGGTCCGTGCCGCCGGACCCCCGCTCCCACCGGAAGCCGCGGGTGCCGCCGCCGCCTTGGCCGGAGCCTTCGCCGCGGGGGCGTCAGGAATCGCTTCGCCTTCCTCGACCAGCACCGCCAGAGCCGCCCCCAGCACCGCCTTGCTCCCGGCTGGCACATAAATCTTCCCGAGAATCCCATCGTCATTGGCGGCCATCTCCATCGTCGCCTTGTCCGTCTCCACCTCGGCCAGCACGTCGCCCACGGCGACCTTGTCTCCCTCCTTCTTCAGCCATTTCACGAGTGTTCCCTCGGTCATGGTATCGCTGAGCTTCGGCATTTCAATGATGGTGGCCATAGATCGGCCATTCATGCCGCTCCCTCCCGCACCAGCAACTGGAAATCATCTCCCCGCGGTCAGGCGGGCAGAATCCCCAGGGAAGACCGGGAACCCTCCTGTCCATAAGGCATCACCGCAAAAGCGGCACCTCACGCATTTCTCCTGGACAGAAAACGCCTGGGGTGTCAGCATCGCGGCATGAATGACACCGAACCTGAAGACCCGGACACCTGCGACCCGGAACAACTGTTCGCCGCTCTTGAAAATGCACCGATCACAACCGCCCGGACCATCATGAGGCGACGCGGCTTCGAGCCGGTGGCACCGGAGGCCATCCCGCCGATCGACCTCAAGGGCTTCCTCTGGGAACTCCTCTACGCGCTCGCCGCCCATCGTTGTTTCTTCGAGTTCACCAACGGCCTGGCGGACGCCGCCCTCTACCAGCACCTCGACGAATGGCTGGACCACGATTTCGACGACATCCCACTGTCCTTCGAGGTGAACTGTCATCACGATTGTTCCCTCGCCCTCGGTGCTCCGGGCTACCATGAGGCGTTCGAGGAAACGGAAGATCCCGATGAATGCTGGGACCTGGACTGTCCCGCACCCGTGACCGACCGCGATCGGTTCCTGCCGCATCCTCCATGGCCCAAAAGGGCATCTGGCGGGAAGACGGAACTCATGGGCAACGCCGAGTTCGCGGCCAATGGCCAGATCTCGGTCCTTGAAGCGGAAGATCCCGAGTCCGCCGTCGATTGGCAGCGCCCCGGCGCCGCCCTCCAGAGAGAGGATTTTGTCCCTGCATCGCCCGACCAGTTGACGCCTGGCCGGGTCCGTGCGGCGCTCTGGGAACTCCTGCACCAACTCGCCGTCCGGGGGACCTTTGTCAGTGACACCAATCACCTGACGGACTCGGATCTCTATGACCTCCTCTGGTCCCGGGTTCTCGGGGGAACCGGTTCGTTTCCCCCGGCCCGCGACCTGCTCTGCCGCGCCGTCATCCATTTCCGCGACTGCGGCACCGGGGGCTCCAGCGTTGCGGTCAACCGCGACTGGCGTCTGCCGCGGCCCCCTTTCTGAGTCCGTGGGCTGGATTTCCTTCCCGGGGAACCGAATGGAGAGCCTTCCAGCGGCGAGCAGACGCACCACTGCGCGCTCTGCGCCGGGATGGTTCCATCCGCCGCATCTCCGGTGCCGGTGAGCAACGGCGGGGCCGCATGGGAACTCAGGGAGGGGGACCAAGCGTGCCTCCGTTGCGCCAATGACTCCCGATTTCAATGAAGGGAGCAGGCGCGGCCTGACTCGGTGGATTCGTGACCCAGTCCGCGAGAACCTCCGCCACCCGGGCGCTGTCATGAAGGAAGCGGGTCGGTTCCGGGCTCATCCAGCCCGCCGTCGGGTCGTCACTCAGGCAGATCAGGGAGACATCCTCCGGAATCCGGAATCCCCGCAGGTGAAGGAAACTGAATGCCGCGAGGTATTCGAACCAGGAAATGGTGATGACGACGGTGGGGGGCTGCATCCGCCAGACCCGGCGCAGGCAGCGGCGCATGGCGGCGGGACTGAATTCGTGTTCCACGGGTGTCGATGCCACCGCGGAAAAACGCCCGCCCGCCTCATGCAGGGACGCCGCCAGGGTCTTCCGGAACGATTTGAGAAATGCCTGAGGCCGGTCCAGCAGCGGGACCGTGATGAACCGGTGGCCCAGGGCGACCGCCCGGCGGACGGCTTCTTCCAACATCCACGCACCAGCGTAGCCGACACAGGGCACAAGGGCGGCACCCGGCGAGCCGGCGAATTGAAAGAAGGGCACTCCACAGTCCTGGCCCCATGCGGCCAGGGCCGGTGTCCCCCGCACGGCAATCACCGCCTGGGGCCGTTCCAGTTTCAGCACGGCCTCCCATTGGGCATGATGCCGCTGGTCGGTTCCGTAGTCGACCGCATGCACCCGGATCGTCCAAAGCTCCGGCCCGAGGATTTCGCCGATGCGGGCTGCGGTCATCCAGAAGGCCTCGTTGGGCGCGGCTCCGAGATCGCGAGGTGTCAGGAAGACCAGATGACGCATCCGCGGCGCTGATGGTGCAGGAGCGGGCAGCATTTCGTGACAGACCCGAAACCGGCAGCGGGCCCCCCGGTTCTCCACGAGTCCTTCCGCCACGAGGCGGCGGAGAGCCGCCGCAACATTCCCATGACCTACGCCAAGTGCCTTCGCGAGAAAACGGAGCCCGGGCAGTTCACCCCGCCATCTCCCGGAGAGAATCGCCTCGCGGAGCGCCTGCTCGGCGGCGTCCGCGCGCGTCACCCGGGGAATCACTTCCCGGCTCATGAGTGCCTTGCCGCGCCTGCGGATCGGTCGCTTGTCCATGCAGCTGCCTCCATGTGCATGGCGCGGCACACGCCAAGCGGAAACTGAACCGATTTCCGGAACAGAGAAGATATCTCGACGGGAAAATCGACCGCAGCATGCATGAGAGACCATGTCATCCCGCAACCGCCGATCCCGCGCGTCCGTCATTCTGCCCGCCGTCGCCCTGTCGAGTATTCTCGGCCTGCTCTGCTGCAGCCGAACGGAGACCGCGGCGACTGCCACCGGTGCCGATCTCATCTTCACCGGAGGCGACATCCTGACCATGGCCGGAAGTGAACCGCAGTACGCGGAAGCCCTTGCGGTCAAGGATGGCCGCATTGCGGCGGTCGGTAGCCGGGATGCGGTACTGAAGGAAAAAGGAGCCGCCACAAAGGTCATTGATCTCGGAGGCCGGACTCTGCTGCCGGGATTCATCGACACCCATGGCCACATGATCTATGCGGGCAAAAACCTCGTGGACGCCAACCTGTTCAACTGCGCGGACATTCCCGACCTGCTGGACCGCATGAAGGCGCAGCTTGCAAGGGTACCAGAAGACGCATGGATTGTCGGATTCGGTTATCAGGCCCGCAGCATGAAGGAAGGGCGGCCGCCGACCATCGGGGAACTGGACAGCGTCTCAGCGGACCGTCCGGTCATGGTGGTGGACAGTTCCGGGCACCTTGGAGCGGGTAACTCGGCGGCTTTCAAAGCGGCCGGCATCACTCCGGAAACACCGGACCCCACCGGTGGGGTCTTTTCGCGGCGCGAGGGCACCCGGGAACTGGCCGGGCCCATGGAGGAAACCGCGCTCAATGCCGTGCGCAGCAAGCGCCCTCCGTTCAGCGGCAAACTCGCCGAACAGGCCGTCACGGGAGCCGCCCGCCTCTGGGCCAGCCACGGGCAGACCACGGCGCAGGAAGCGGGTCTGGGTCTCGGCAATGATGACATTGCGATTGTCCGTCATGCCATCGACAACCAGCTGCTGCCGATCGATCTGTTCCTCGCCGCCAAGGATGCGACGACTGATGACACGATCAATGCGGCGTACGCGGTGGCCAGCGAATACAACCGCAGCCCGGAAGGCACGTCGCAGAAGCTGCTGGCGGAACGCCCGGACCTCGACAAGCGCTATATCAACCGCGTCCGGCTTGGCGGAATCAAGTTCTGGCTCGATGGCAGCCTCGACAACGCATGGTTTACCGAGCCGTACACGGTCAATCCGCAGGGCAAGGAAGGAGCCTTCGCTGGATACCGGCAGATTCCGGATGAGGTCCTCGATGCTGCCTTCGACAAGTACTGGCCCACGAGTTTCCAGATCCACATGCACATGAATGGCGATGCCGCCGCCGATCAGGCCCTCAGGTCCATCGGGCGCGCCGTTCAGAAGCACGGCATGTCGGACCACCGCCCGGTCTTCATTCACGCTTCGTGGCTGCGGAAGGATCAGATCGACCTCATGAAGGATTACGGAGCGATCCCGAGCTTTCTGACTGCTGGGATTGTCGCCGGAGGGGATTCCGTGGTGAAGCTCTGGGGTCCGGAGCGCTCGGCGGGAGCCATGGCGGCCAATACCTTCCTCAAGCGCGGTCTGCCGTTCACCTTCTCGCACGACGCTCCGGTTTCCCCGACGCCCACGATCCTTGGGCTCGTGCATTCGGGCGTGAACCGGGTGTCGGGCAGCGGCCAGGTGGTCGGACCCGATGAACGCGTTCCGGCGTATGCTGCGCTGCGCGCCGTGACCGCCATGGCCGCCTTTCAGATCCGCGAGGAGAAAACCAAGGGGACTCTCGAAGCCGGAAAACTGGCTGACCTCGTGATTCTCGACCGCAATCCGCTCAAGGTGGAACCCGCCACCATCGAGGACATCAGCGTGGAGGAAACCATCAAGGAAGGCCGTACGGTCTATCAGAAGGCCGCGGCCACCGGCAGCCTTCCGGAGGGGCCCGGCACCGGCCTCTGCGTCTGCAGTCTCCAGCCGGTCCGCTTCCCCCGACCCCTTGAAATGGTCAACGCCGCAGTCCTTGGCCGCCTTGCGGTGGCCGCGGGCATGACCTCAAAATGAGAACCCGGAGCATGCATCGGAGCGGTTCTGCCTGCGTGGCCGCGCGGCCCATCGCGGCTGCACTGATCCTGTCTGCTGCCGGCCCGGGCCTCGGCGCGGAATCGGAGGCTACCCGGCTCGCGGCCCTCGAGCGGGAAATGACCGCTGTCAGAAAGCTCCTGCTCGAGCAGGTGCAGCGCAACGACGAACTGGCTGCGGAAATCCAGCGCCTGCGCACCGCGAAGCCCGAGCATCCCACCACCTCAACCCGCGAAGCCCCCGCTCCGGCGATCAAGGGCACCAATGCAACGCCCGCCGCAAAGCAGCCCATTTCTCCTGGCGGGCACCCGCCACCTTCCACACCGCTTCCCAGCGGGCTGGTGGCGACCGCCAATCCTGATTTCCGGCTGACGCTGGGTGGTTCTGTCCGTGCGGTGGCCATGTACAGCGAAAAGCGTCCGGTGGGCAGTGCCGGGGCGGTTTTCCGGCTCGCTCCTCCGGATGTCACGGGGACGGAGAGTGTCTTCGATTACACCGCACAGTACAGCACCCTCCGGGCAGGCATCGAGGGTCCGCAGTTCCTCGGAATGAAGACCGGGGCCACCATGCTGTTCCAATTCTACAATGGTCAACTGCTCGATGATCAGTATGGCTTCACCCCGGGCCTTGCGTACGCATGGCTGGACGACGGGCATTGGGATCTTTCGTTCGGCCGCCGCTTCGACCTCTTCAGCGAACGCCAGCCCGAGATGGTCGATGGATTCGGAATCCTCGG
>JBIICE010000168.1:0-9018 GCA_044239025.1 Verrucomicrobiales bacterium | reverse complement strand
GGCAGTGGGATGACATCCGGGACTTCCTCGCGGTGCACTATGCCTTCAATACCCGGGTGGATACGCCATTCTGGCAGGCCTGCCGTGCCGATACGGATCTCTGCGGGGCGGAAACCATGGTGCAGTATTACCGGGAGAATGGGCCGAGCGTCCTGCCCGAGCCAGTGCTTTTCGATCCCAATAACTCGTTCGGGCTCGAGGGCTATCTGGCCATGCTCGTCGGCATGGATGTGCCGCATGCGAAGCCATGGAAGGCATCGCCTGCCGAACAGAAGATCTGGAACGACCGGCTGGCTGGCTTCGGCGAACATGCGAAGCGTGGTTTCAGTGTCGCGGAGACCCTGAAGACGATCCGGCAGAACGGCGTGCGTTAGGAGCGCGTGGAAGCACCGGGACCGGCTGCGGATCCGGAGGAAGCGGTGATTGGAAGAGCGGCTGCGCCGTGGCGTGGTGAAGGGATCCCGTGCGGGCGGGCGGGCGGAGCGGCTGCAGCCCGCGGAACTCGCCTCGACACGTGGCGTGGTGAAGGGATCCCGTGCGGGCGGGCGGGGCTTTATTCCAGAAGCCTTCGTTGCGCCGCAGCCGATGGTCTTGGATCGGTATCGTTCCCATGATTGGGGCTTGCCCGCGGCCCGGGGTGGCGGGAGTGATGGGACATGATGGAGGAAACAGGAACAGGGAGCGAACCATGGCTGGTGAAGATTCCCGCCGTGCTGGTGGATGCGACCGAGGCGGTCTGGCGACATCTGCGGGTCGTGCGGCCGACGGCGCTCAGTCCCGAGTGGCATCTGGTGAAAGTGGCCCAGCGGGAGAGACTCTGGAGCGGTCCGGCGGAACTGGCGATTTCGTGGCGCATGAGGGTCCAGCATTCGTGGCCATGTGCGCCCCGAGGCATGGATGGGTTCATCGAAAAAGCCGCGCAGGCCCTGCTGCGGAAATTCGGGGCACGGAAGCCCCAGGCCGTGCTCATGGGGCCCCTCGATCCGGGATCGCGCGATCCCTTTTTCCGGGGCCTGGCGTCGAATCTGCGGGGTCGGACGCTGCAGGTGTTTGGCCCGCTGGAAGCCGCCGATGCCGAATCGCAGGATCCGGAAAAGGAGAGTCTCTACTGTCTGGTGGGGCCGGGAGGGTTGTATGCGGGCATGATGACTCCGCGCGAAGCCGGGGGATTCCATCCCGGGGGCACCAAATTCATCCGGCAGGAAGGCGGAGAGACCATCAGCCGGGCCGGAGCCAAGATTGCCGAGGCCCTGCACTGGCTGCGTCTGTACCGCCCGGTTCCGAAGCCGGCGAGTCACTGGCTGGAACTCGGGGCCAGTCCCGGCGGGATGACCGCGGAACTGCTGCGGCGCAAGTACCGGGTCACCGCAGTGGACCGTGCACCGCTCGATCCCAAGCTGCGGAAAACGCCCGGGCTCCGCTTCTACCTGCAGGATTGCCGGACGTGGCGGGCTCCCGCGGGAACCGTGCTCGACGCGTTGCTGTGCGACATGAATGGACCGGCCGAGGCTTCCTTTGCCACGGTGATCGAGCAAGCGCGGGCGCTGCGGGCCGGAGGCCTTGTGCTGTTCACCGTGAAAACGGCCGGCGTTTTCACCATCGACGACGCGGTCGACGCCGTGGCGCGGCTCCGGGAGATCGCCGACCGGTCCGGGCTGTCGTTTGTGGCGGTGACGCACCTCATGCACAACCGCCGGGAATTCACGGCCGTGTGGGAACGTCCGGTACTGCCGTAGCTCCGGTTCAGCGGATGCCCGCGTGCTGTCGGAGGATGCGGCGGATTTCGGCGGTCACTTCCGGATGATCCGTGCAGCTGTGGGTGGCCGGGACCCGGTGTTCCGAGACCGCTCCGTCGAGGTGAGCGCTCGTGTAGGGGACCACGCCGTCGGAAGTTTCCGGGAGAGGTTTCCCGGATTGCTTCACACCAATGATGGAATGGAAGGGGACCTCGACCGGGCGGCGGTCCATCGCGAGCAGCAGCGGGTGGCGCGGCGAAAGATTCTGCACGCTGCGGGCACCGAGGTCCTTGAAGGCGATCAGTTGCGGATTGAGTGTGCTGGTGGCCGTGCGTGCAATGTCCGTGATGAACTGATCGACGCGGACCGCGCGTTGGATGAGGCCCGTCAGCCACTGGACAATGCGCAGGTCGGCGAGGCCGCTGCCGCGGTGCGGGACCGCCACGAAGACGACGCGGGCGACGCGTGGATTCGGCTCGAAGAAGAGATTCTCGCGGATCTGGCGCTTGGCGTCCGCGCTCGCAAAGAGCTTGTCGATGTCGCGCTGGAAGTAGGCATGGTAGATTTCCTCTTCGCTGTCGGTGACCTGGAGGCGGGAAATGATGCCGCCCATGCTGTGCCCGACGAGGACCATCTGCTGCATGGCCGCGGATTTGCCATGGGGATCGTAGTGCCGGATGGCCCCGGTGAGGGCGCGGCGGAGACGGGCGGCCGATCCATGAATCGGCAGGCCCGTGGGGTAGAGGAAGTACCATGGCTGATAGCGGTCGCGCAGGGCGGGATCGCTCGCAATTTCATGCATGGCCTGTTCCCAGATGTGTGGGTCGCTGTTGAGTCCGTGCACGAAGACCACCGGAATCTTGGCAGGATCGTAGATGAAAGGAACGTACAGTCCGGCGTCGTTGAGCGTGTCGTCCGGATGGAGCAGCCCCTTGAGCGAAAATTCCCCGAGGAACTTCGGATCCATGCTCCGGCGGATGGGATTCCGGTAATCGGTCGCGAGCGGGCGCTTCGCCCCGCGCACCGTGGCCATGCTGTGGGTCCACGTATTGTGGAAGGTGATCGTGACCGCCTGCGGGCCCGTGAATTCCGCCGTCATGGTCGCGGGCAGATTCCGTCCATTGAGGGGGAAGAGCTTGTGCGAAGCCGCCTTCCGCCCGTCATATTCCTGCTTCATGATGACCGGGAGACCGGACCCCACCGGGGGCAGTTGCCGGCTGTCCCGCTCGGAAAGCGCCGGTGACGGGGAAATGTCCGTGCAGGTGGCGGGATCGATCGTCTGCAGCGGTTGTCCCGGCGAGGCGAAGGTCACCTGCCATCCCTCAATCGACTGCGTCCCTGTCCATGTGGCAAGGGGTCGGGCGGACCGCAGGGATGTGAGCAGCGATCCCATCGCCGCGGTATAGGACTGGTCCTGCTCCGTGGAGGCAGGGCGACTGGCCGGCAGGGCAGTCCACGCCCGTTGTGCCGACTGCAGCGCGCTTCCGGGGCTGAAATTCTTTCCGGTCGGGCCGCTGCGCGCGGTCCCCGGGCTCTGACAGGACGTCAGATGAGAAGCCGCGAGAACTGCCGCGGCAATCAGAAGAAATGGGCGGTGCATGGGTGGGACGACGGGTGGGTGGAATGAGGCGGGTTCGATTCCCGTTAGGAAATCGTCAGGGTGGCTGTCTGCAAGCGCGATGGGTGGCGCGCGGGAAAAAAACAGGAAGACGGCCGTTTCCGGCCGTCTTCCGCGAACTGCCTTGCGGCAGAAGTTGCTGTTGCCGCGATTCACAGGGCCGAAGCCGGAATCAGCGGAGTCGCCTCAGCCCTTGGGGGCCTCGGCCGCCGCCGGAGCTTCCGGAGCCGCGGTGGTCACCTGATCGACCCACTCGATGTAGGCCATTTCGGCGGAATCCGTGTGGCGCTGACCGAGTTTCGTGATGCGCGTGTAGCCACCCTGACGGCTGGCCGCGGCAGGAGCGATCTTTTCGAACAGTTCCTTCACGACCGGCTTCTGGTGCAGGTAGGAAAGAGCGGTCCGGCGGGCGTGCAGGTCACCGCGCTTGCCGAGCGTCACCATTTTCTCCGCGAAGGGGCGGACAGCCTTGGCCTTGGCGAGCGTCGTTTTGATCTGCTTGTGTTCGATGAGGCTGCAGACGAGGTTCGACAGGAGGGAATTCCGGTGATCCTGGCGGCGCTGCAGCTTGATGGTTTTACGACCGTGTCTCATGGGTCAAATGTGCGTTAGGAGTGATTGGTTGGTTGGAAAATGTGAGGCAGTACGGACGGCTCATTCTTCGTCGTCTTCGTCGTCGCCGAGATTCTGACTGATGAGGGAGTCGAGGCCGGCTCCGCGTTCCTCTTCCTTGAAGTAGCTGAAGGCGGAACCGCCGCGGCCCGAGCCATCGAAGAGGGAAGGATCGAGCTTCATGCCGAGGCCGAGGCCGAGTTCCGAGAGCTTGTCCTTGATTTCGTTGAGCGACTTCTTGCCGAAGTTGCGGTACTTGAGCATTTCCGCCTCGGTCTTCATGGCCAGCTGGCCGACCGTGGTGATATTGGCGTTGTTGAGGCAGTTGGCGGCGCGCACCGACAATTCGATCTCGTTGACGCTCATGTTGAGGAGCTTGCGGAGTTCGCTGTTTTCCTCGGTCTGCGTTTCCGGAGCCGCTTCGAACTCCACGAGGCTGTCGTCGTAGTTCACGAAGACATCGAGGTGCTTGCGGAGGATGGCGCTCGCCTGGGTGAGGGCGGAGTGCGGGGAAATGCGGCCATCCGTCCACAGTTCGAGGACGAGCTTGTCGTAATCCATGCGCATGCCGACCCGGCTGTTTTCGACGCCGTAGCGGACGCGGGTGACGGGTGAAAAGATGGAATCCATCGGAATGACCCCGATGGGCATATCCGGGCGCTTGTTTTCGTCCCCGCTGGAGAAGCCGCGACCGACGCGGACTTCCATTTCGAGTTCGAATTTGACCTTGCGGTCGAGCGTGCAGATGAGCTGGTCCTTGTTGAGCACGGAGTAGTGCTGGTCTTCGCGGATGTCGGCCGCGGTGACGGCTCCATCGCGGTCCACGGAGATGCTGAGGAGGCGGGGTTCCTTGAAATCGGTGTGGGAGAAGCGGACCTTCTTGAGGTTCAGGATGATGTCGGTGACATCCTCGACCACTCCCGGGAGGCTGCAGAATTCGTGCTGAGCGCCCTTGATTTTGACGCTGGTGATGGCGGCTCCTTCGAGGCTGCTGAGGAGCACGCGGCGAAGGCTGTTGCCAATGGTGTATCCGTATCCGCCTTCGAACGGTTCCGCGAAGTATTTGGCGTAGGTATCGGTGGCGGTAGCCTCCTCCTTAGTGAGGCGGTTGGGCATTTCGAACCGGGCTAGTCTGACGGGCATGGGGTATGGTGGTGGTGTGCCGGGTTTCCTCTGGCGAGCGGGCGGCGTTGACTGGGAGTCAGGCCGCGGCAGAGACCGACGGCATTTTCAAGTGCTCGCGGAAGGGGGGCGACCGTTGCGCCGGGTGCCGGGGCGTGCAAGTGGGTTTTTCGGTAAGATTTCAGGACCTGGCCTGGAATCATCGACGGGCCCGGGACGTGGATCCGTTGCCGGTGCAGGAGCGGGTGCAGGAGCGGGAGCGGGTGCCGGTGCAGGGGCGGGTGCCGGTGCAGGGGCGGGAGCGGGAGCGGGTGCCGCGCGGAGCGGTTCGGTGGCAGGTGGGCGGGGCTGGGTTTCCGGTTCGTCGTCTGTGTGGAGGGATCCGCGGCGGCGGCGGACGCGGACGCGGCGGCGTGACGTTGAAGTCGTGGGTTCCCGTGGGTCGGCGGATGGGTCGTGGACGGGTTGCCGTCCCCAGAGGAATCCGGCGGTGGCGGCCACGGTGGTCATGATGGCGGGGACCTGGAGCGGGAAGTCGACCCACGAGTGGAGCAGAAGGGCAGCGAGTCCCGCCATGCATCCGGAGAGGAGGAGAAACGACTGCCGGGCATCCGGGTGAATGCGGCGGCGGAGGAGGAATCCGGCGGCGAGGGCACCGGGCAGCAGGATCGACCATGCCATGGTGCCGGCCCAGCCCCATTCGATGACCGACTGAATCGGGTCGCAGTGCAGGTGTTTCCAGAAGACCTGTCCGGGGAGGCCGGCGAGTCGCTGGTAGTGGGGGAAGAGCATGTAGAACGTGCCCGCGCCGAAGCCGAAGGGGCCGGCGTCGGCCGCGGCAGGGAGTCCGGCCCTGGTGGAAGCGAGGCGGCCCGTGTCGATGATTCCTGCGGAAAGGAGGCGTTCCACGCTGGCTTCCCAGCCGAAAGCGGCGCTCAGGGCAACGAGGGAGACGACGGCTGCGAGGGATCCGACGAGGACTCCGGGGGAAGGTTTTTTCCGGAGCCAGAGAGGCAGGAGGAGGGCCGCGAGAAAGAAGAGGCCAGTGAAACCGAAGAGCAGGCCGCCGCGGGAAGTATTGACGACGAGGGCCGAGGCGATGATGAGGGTGGAGAGGCTCCAGAAGAACTTCGAGAGGGAAGATTCGCTGACCCGCGTGAGTGCGTAGCAGCAGCGGGCGGCAGCGGCGGCGGCCGGGATGATGAGAAAGCTTCCGGCGTTGCCATGGTAGACAAAGGGGCCGAAGAAGGTCTTGTTGGCGGGCAATCCCGGGGCCCAGAAGATGTTGGGAGCACCGGCGACCCGCTGAAAAATGCCGAACGAAGCCACGGCGATGCCGCTGAGGGCGAGGGTGATCCACAGTCGGGCGCGCCACGTGCGGTGGCCCGCCATGTCGGCAGTGATCAGGAAGAGACCGGCGAGGCCGGTGATGAGCCGCATCCAGCCCGTCCCGGCTTCCCGGTCGAGGGTTCCCGGGAAGGCCTCGAGGGCAGCCTTCAGGGGGACAAGGGTTTCCAGCCCGGCATCCCAGTAGGCTTTCGGATTGAGGGAAAGGCCCCAACCGGTGAGCAGAACGAAAGCGAGAGCCGCGAGGGCCGGTTTCCCGGCCGTGGGGAGTCGTCTCGAAATGGCCCAGCCGAGAACCGCCGTTCCACCGGTCAGCAGCAGGCAGGTGGCCAGCATCTCCCGGTGGACCGCCTTGACGCAGCCCCACGCCCATGGGGAGAGCAGCAGAGCGGCGAGAGCCGCCCAGCGGGCCAGTTCCGTGGGGTGGAAGAACGACATGGAAGTCAGTCGGAAAGTGTCAGGATTTCCCTGTGGCTCGCAGGCCTGCTGTCAAGCCGCCATTGGCCTCGACCACAAGGGAGCCCTCCCGGGAACAAAACACCCGGCGCGGGGTCGCCGCGCCGGGTGTCGATCCTTGGTGACTGATTCCTGCTGTTCACATTACGGCCGTGTCGGGGCCCATGGGCCATTCGACTCCATGACATGGAGACGGTAGAAACGGCGGGTGACTCCCGGATTGGGAATCACCGTGAAGCTGGCCGTATTGCCTGTGCCCACGATGGTGGCGAGGCCGGAATCCTTCCACGACTGGAGGTGCGATGGCGCACTGGTGTCATCCGACACATAGAGGCGGTAGAAGCGTCCGGACTTCGAGGGGAAGGTCATGAGGGACGGGTTGAACTCGTTCTGCGTGATGCGGAGGGCATCGTTCGGATCGTTCGGGTCGGTTCCCATGATGGCTTCGTCCGCGTTGGAGATGCCATCGCCGTCATTGTCCGAGTTGCCGCCGGCCGCGCTGAAGATGACATCCGACACCGTACCGGTTTCCGAGCCATTGATGCCCTGAGCCATGAAGCGGAACTGGACAGAGTTGGCCGAGGCCGGGATGGAGTGGCTGAGAGCGAAGTCGTTATTGAGGGAGATGTCCGCGATTTCGTTCCTGGTATTGAATTCGTCCCTTTCCCGGTTCGCGTTGTATTCGTCTTCCGCGACAAGCGGGGGAATGGCGTAATCGATCAGCGAGACGAGGTCGAGGGCGGCGGTGCCGGTGTAGCCATTGATGTAGCCGTCCTTCGGGCCATTCGCTCCCGAGGTGAGCACGGCGGTGGCGCTGGCTCCATTGCCTTTGTCCCACTGGTCGACGAGGTTGACGATCTGCTGGGTGGGCAGGCCGGCGTCGATGATCAGTTCCGCGCGGAAGCGGTCGACCGTTTCCATATTGGAACCCGTGCTGGTGTCAGCGATGTTGAATTTGGCGCTGAAGCTGACCGCCCCGACGGTGGACAGGTCGACGATGCGGGAGGCGACGACCGCCTCCGTGGCGGTACCGGCGTTGATCGTGGTGGTGCGGGCGAGGAAGTCATTGGCCCACGGGGCGTCGCTGGCGACCGAGGTGAGGTCCTGGAGCGCTCCGAAATTCGTCTGACCGAGGATGAATTCGATGGGAGCGTTGATGAGGGCTGTCTGATTGACTTCCGGGTAGCTGACGTCCGCCACGGTCACGCTGAAGGGAGCGGCTCCCGAGGGGATCGTGAAGCGGATGGGTGCGGTGCCGAAGGTATTGCGGGAGGCCGTGGCTCCGCTCACCGAGAAGCGCGGCCCGCCGTTCGTGCCATTGACGATGGCGTCGAAGCTGATGGAACCGTCGCCGTTCTGGGTGATGTTGTTCGGGGCCGAGAGGGTCAGCGTGGGAGCCGGCGGGAGACTGACCGTGAAGGTCTGGGAGACAATGGCCGGATTCGTCTGGTCGTTCAGCGAGACGGCGCGGGGACCCTGGGCGACGGGGTAGGGACCGAAGACGACGTTTGGCGGGGAGTAGGGTCCCGTGCGTGGCGGGGAGTCATTGCTGACCCAGCTGACGCCGGTGAAGTTGACGGCGCTCACGGTGTAGGGAGCGGAGAACCCGTCGTCGTCCGGGGTATCTGTGCCCCGGTTGTCAAGGAACGGAGCGCCCGCGCTGCGGACCGCGATGGAAGGGCCGGGAATGGCGAATTTCACGTCGCTGACGATGAAGGTTTCGGCTCCGGAGTTGCTGTTGCCGGTGATGCGCACCTGGACCTTGGAGGCGGTCGAGGGAACGACCGCATTGAAGAGGAATTCCTTGGTCGTGTTGATCTGGGTGACATCCGGCAGTTCGAGGCCGTCGGTGGCGGCACCGGTGAGGAGTCCATCGCCGTTCACGTCGGCTGTCCCGAGGGCGCTCACCGCAACGCCATCGATGATGAGATCGAGAGCGAAGGAGTCGGCTGCTTCGAAGCCCGAGGAAGCACCGCTTTCGGCGACGAGTTTCGCGGAGAGTTCGACGGCTTTGCCGCCGCCGGGCATGGTGAATTCCTCCGAAAGGACGACATGGTTGGCCTGGTTGGCATTGTTCTGGCGCAGGGTGCGGGCGGCTTCATCGGCGACCCATGCGGTCGGGATGGG
>JBIICE010000167.1:0-9160 GCA_044239025.1 Verrucomicrobiales bacterium | reverse complement strand
CTGGTGCTGCGGGTCTGGATCGGTCTGAGCATGCTCCTCCTCCATGGGGTCGGTAAGGCGCAGAATCTCGGAGCCGACGTGCGTGGCTTCCCCGATCCGCTTGGTATCGGTGCCCAGGCGAGCCATGCGCTCACGGTTTTCGGCGAAGCCGCCGCTTCCATCCTGCTTATCATGGGAATCTTCACGCGCTTTGCCGCGCTCACGGGCATCATCACCATGGGCGTCGCCTTCTTCATGGTGAAAAAGGCAGCGCTGGGCGGTCCGCAGAGCGGAGAACTGGCCTATCTGTACCTCGGCTGCTACGTTGTTCTCTTCATTGCCGGACCCGGACGGTTTTCGCTCGACCAGCGCGGAGGAACCCCATCATGATGCGAGCCATGTCCACATTCCCTGTCCTTTCCGCTGTTCTCCTGATGATGCCGGCCGTGGCCGGTGCCGCCGAAGAACTCGCGCTCACCCGTGCCCAGGCCGATGAGAAAGTCTCGCAGTTCTGGAAGGAACGGAAGGAAATCCTCGTGCGCGAACGCGCCGCCGAACTGGAGGCCAAGGCCATCGTGCTCGGCGACAAGACCCTGAAATTCGAAGCGAAGGAATTCGGCAAGGCTCCCGCAGGCGGTCGCTCGCTGTGGATTTCCATGCATGGCGGTGGTGGAGCCCCTCCTCGGGTCAATGACCAGCAATGGCAGAATCAGATCCGTCTCTATGAACCCACCGAAGGATGGTACGTGGCTCCGCGGGCCCCGACCGATACCTGGAACCTCTGGCACGAAGGCCATATCAGTGGCATGTTCGACCGCCTCGTCGACGACTTCGTGGCCCTGCGCGGCGTCAATCCCGCCAAGGTCTATCTCATGGGGTACTCAGCCGGCGGAGATGGCGTCTGGCAACTGGCTCCGCGCATGCCCGACCGCTGGGCGGCCGCTGCCATGATGGCGGGACATCCGAACGATGCGACCCTGCTGCCGCTGCGGAATCTGCCGATGGCGCTTTTCGTGGGCGGCGAGGACCGCGCCTTCAACCGCAATACGGTGGTCGCCGAACGCGGAGCCGAACTCGGTCGTCTGCGCCAGGCCGATGCCGGTGGCTATGAGCATTTCGTGCGCGTCTACGACGGACTCCCGCACTGGATGAACCGCAAGGACGCCGAAGCCCTGCCATGGATGGCGGAAAAAACGCGTCAGACCTGGCCCCAGAAACTCGTCTGGCTGCAGACGTCGACCCCGCGCGACCGATTCTACTGGCTCAAGGTGCCCGCCGGGGAAGCCAAGCCCGGCCGACGCATCGATGCCGAAGTCAAGGACCGCACCATCGCTCTGAGCGGCGACGTGCCCCAGGGTATCATGGTCCGGCTGCGCGACGAACTGATCAGCCTCGACGAACCACTCACCATCACTGTCGGGGGCCGCAAGGTCTTCGAGGGCAAAGTGAAGCGGACCGCCACCGCGGTGCGCGACACACTCGACGAACGGGCCGACCCCGATGCCGCCGCGACCGCCCAGTTGGTGCTCAACTGGTGAGCCGGGCGCGGCCTCCCGGAGGCGCATCTGCACTTCGCTCATGAAAGGCTGCTCACAGGAATCCCTGTGCGCGCGGGGTGGAATCAGTTGCATTTCCAGATGGCCTGACTCAGCGTCGCCCAGCGCTTCCCCCTAACTTTCCCAGTATACCCATGGCCAGAAAACCGAAGAATGCCCCCGTTGTCCGTCCCATCCGCAAGCTGATGGTGGCGAACCGATCGGAGATTGCCATCCGGGTGATGCGCGCCGCCACGGAGCTGGGGATTGCAACCGTGGCCGTCTACGCGCAGGAAGACAAATTCTGTCCGCACCGCTTCAAGGCCGACGAAGCGTACCAGCTGAATCCCGACAAAGGCCCGCTCGGAGCCTACCTCGACATCGAGGGAATTGTCGCGCTGGCCGTCGAAAAGGGCGTCGATGCCATTCATCCAGGATATGGATTTCTGAGCGAGAATCCCGAACTCGCACGTGCCTGCGAACGCGCCGGGATCATCTTCGTAGGTCCGGCCCCGGAAGTACTCGAAATGATGGGTGACAAGACCGCGGCGCGCACCGTGGCGCAGCGTCTCGGCGTTCCCGTGCTCGAAGGAACCGAGGAACCCGTGAGCGACCGCCGCAAGGCTCTCGCCATCGCAAAGAAGATCGGGTTTCCCCTCATCATCAAGGCGGCCTTCGGTGGCGGCGGACGCGGCATGCGGATCGTGCGGGCAGAAGCGGAACTCGAAAAACTGCTGGACGAAGCGCAGACCGAAGCGGCCCGCGCCTTCGGCAATGGAGCCGTCTTCCTCGAGAAGTTCGTCGGCAGCGCCAAGCACATCGAAGTCCAGATCCTCGCGGACAAGCACGGCAGTGTCCTCCATCTGCACGAACGCGATTGCTCCGTGCAGCGCCGGCATCAGAAGGTCATTGAACAGGCTCCCAGCTACGGGATCGATCCCGCCATCATTCAGGGACTGTGCGATGCCTCGCTCGCTCTCGCCCGGGAAGTCGGCTACACCCACGCCGGCACCGTGGAATTCCTCGTCGATACCGACAGCGGCGCATGGTACTTCATTGAAATGAATCCCCGGATTCAGGTGGAACACACCGTCACCGAGGAGATCACGAGCATCGACATCGTGCGCAGCCAGATCCTCATCGCGCAGGGACACCAGCTTCATGAGGAACCACTCGCTCTGCCGCAGCAGCCCGACGTCGAGAAATTCGGATACGCCATCCAGTGCCGCATCACGACCGAGGATCCGGAGAATGGCTTCACCCCGGACTTCGGACGGATTCTCACCTACCGCAGCGCGGGCGGCTTCGGGATCAGACTCGATGGAGCCTTGGGAACGAGCAATGCGGTCATTACGCCGTTCTATGATTCCATGCTCGTCAAGGTGACGGCCTATGCGCGGACGTATCATCAGTCGCTCGACCGCATGGACCGGGCCCTGCGTGAATTCCGGATCCGTGGGGTGAAGACGAACATACCGTTCCTCATGAACGTGATTCACCATCCCTTGTTCCGGGAAGGCCGGGCCACCACGAGGTTCATCGATTCGAATCCCGACCTGCTCAAGTTTGCCGCGCGCAAGGACCGGGCGTCGAAGCTGCTCGGCTACCTTGCGGATGTCATGGTCAATGGCAATCCGTTCGCCAAGGGGCACAAGCCGCAGAAGGCATTTGCCGTTCCGGCGGTGCCGCGGGCCTGTCCACCGGAGGTTGGGCGCGGAACCTGTGCGGTGCCTCCGGGCACGAAGGATCTGCTCGGGAAAATGGGGCCGGAGAAATTCTGCCGCGACTGGGTAGCGAAGCAGAAGCGCCTGCTGCTCACGGACACGACCATGCGGGATGCGCACCAGTCGCTCCTCGCCACCCGCATGCGCACGTACGACATGCTGGCGGTGGCGGAGGCGGTTTCGAAGCGGACGCCGAATCTCTTCAGTCTGGAAATGTGGGGGGGAGCGACCTTTGACGTGACCATGCGGTTCCTGCGGGAGGATCCGTGGGAACGGCTGCGGCAGATCCGCGCGAAGGTGCCGAACATTCTGCTCCAGATGCTTTTCCGCGGCAGCAATGCCGTGGGCTACAGCAACTACCCGGACAATGTGGTGAAGGGTTTCGTGCGGCACTCGGCGGAGGCGGGCATGGATGTCTTCCGGATTTTCGATAGCCTCAATTACCTGCCGAATCTGAAGGCCGCCATGGATGCGGTGCGCACGCAGACGAAGAGCATCTGCGAGGGCACGCTCTGCTACACCGGGGACATTCTCGATCCGAAGCGGGACAAGTACGACCTCGCCTACTACGTGCGTCTCGCGAAGGAACTCGAGAAGATGGGCGCGCACATTCTCTGCATCAAGGATATGGCGGGACTCTGCCGTCCCTATGCCGCCCGCAAACTCGTGAAGGCCCTCAAGGACGAAGTGGGCATCCCGATTCATTTCCACACGCACGACACGAGTGGACTCAATGCGGCCAGCATTCTGGAAGCCGCCAGCGCTGGAGTGGACATTGCCGATGCCGCCATTTCCAGCATGTCGGGCGGCACGAGCCAGCCGAACATCAACAGCGTCGTCGCGGCCCTCGAACACACCGCGCGGGACACCGGCATCGATGCCGCGGCCCTCCAGGAATTCAGCGATTACTGGGCCGCCGTGCGCGCCTTCTACCGACCCTTCGACACCAGCGAACCGTACGGCACGGCGGAAGTGTACCTCCACGAAATGCCCGGCGGACAGTACACCAATCTCAAGGAACAGGCAGCAGGCATGGGCATGGCTCACCGCTGGCCGGAAATCGCCAGGGCCTACGCCGAAGTCAATCAGCTCTGCGGCGATATCGTCAAGGTGACACCATCCTCGAAGGTGGTCGGCGACCTCGCGATCGAATGCGTGGCCCGCGGCGTGCTGCCTGCGGACATTTTCAATCTGAAGGGAGCGAAGTGGAGCAAGGATGTCACGGGCATGTTTGCCGGATGGCTCGGTGAACCGTTCTATGGCATGGAAAAGGCCAAGGCCGCGGATTCCCGGAAGAAATGGGACGCCCTTGCCGATGCCATCGTGGGTCCGGGAACGCAGCGCATCAAGGGTCGTCCGGGTCTGCATGCACCGAAGGTGGAACTCGAGGAAGTGCGGGCCGAACTGGGCACCAAGCTGGGCGGAGTTCCCACGGAAGACGACGTCTGGAGTTACCTGATGTATCCGGATGTCTTCCTCAAGTTCGCGGAATTCCGGAAGCAGTACGGCGACGTCAGCAGCCTGCCGACTCCGGCGTATTACTACGGATTGCATGAGAAGGAGGAAATCTCGGTGCACCTCGAGGCCGGAAAGACCCTCTTCATCCGCATGCTCAACCTCACCGAACCGGATCAGAAGGGCGTGCGGACCGCGATCTTTGAACTGAATGGTTACCCGCGCCACACGCACATCGTCGACCGCAGCGTCGCACAGAGTGCCGCCACGCGGCTCAAGGCGGATCCGGCCGACAAGCTCCAGGTGGGAGCCCCCATGCCGGGGATGGTGGCAAGCATTGCCGTAACGGTTGGGCACAAGGTGAAGGAGGGCGAAACCCTGCTCACCCTGGAAGCGATGAAGATGTTCGCCGCGGTCTCCGCGCCCATCGCCGGTACCGTCGAGGAAATCGTCGTCAAGGTCGGCGAAAGCGTCGAAAGCAAGGACCTCCTCATCCGCATCGGCAAGTAAAGTCATCCCCCCGCGAAAGGGACGCTGCGGCAGCGGCTTGCCCCCGCTTGCGGGGCCCGGCGTCAGGACGGGCGGCCCTACATTCCGCTGAAGTCGAGCCGTGTGATCACCCAGAGCAGAAAGGCAAGGTAGCCCCCTGAGAGCAGGGAGGCCAGCCATGCGGTCGCGCGGGAATTCCGTGGGGCTGTCCGGTTCCTGAGCAGATACGCTGTGCTGGTGAGGAAGCACAGCAGGCAGGCGATCATCTGGGTCGCGTGCAACGGTCGTTCGCTCCAGGCAAGGCGTTCCGCCACGAGGATGGCAGGCAGGCAGGCGAGCGCACAGAGCCCACTGAGCAGAAAGGCGGGACGGAGAAAACCGACGGAGTTTTTCATGAATCGATCTCGCTGGTGGGATGCGATTTTTTCAGCATGCGCCGCAGCCCCGCGAGCAGGCAGGCGGAGAAGCCTATCCCGCGGATGACCGAAGCCACTGTCGCATGAAATTCGTACCGTGCCGTCATTTCGGGAGTGGGATCCTGGTAGGGGATTCCGGCGAAAATCACATCCCAGGCAAAACCGGAGAACAGGAGGCACAGTCCGGCGATCAGAAGGATTCGGTTGGAAACCTGCGGCATAAGCGGAATCATCAGGCCGGTCTCCAGCTTGTCAAGATTGGCTCCGCCGGCGTGGCGTGACGGAACGACCGTGTGGGGCCTGCGATTCCGGGCTTGGTGGCATGGCCGGAGCAGTGCAGGATGCGTGATGCGGTTGCTTGGATTCTTTCTGCTGCTGGCGGTGGTGCTCTGTATCCCATTTCTGCTTCATGGGGACGAGTGGGACCTGCGCTTCTCCCAGGAGAATGTGCAGCGGATGCTCAGTGGCGGTGGCTACCGCTGGGGCTGGCTCTTCGCGATGCTCCTGCTGATAAGCGACCTCATCCTGCCGGTCCCGGCCACCGCGGTCATGTCCGCCCTTGGCTATGTCTACGGATGGCTCGGCGGCGGTCTGGTCGCGGCCGCTGGTTCGTTTCTCTCCGGAACCATCGCCTACCTGCTGTGCCGCCGCTTTGGGCTGCGCGCTGCCCAGAGGCTCATGGGGCCGCAGGACCACGAACGCGGTCAGCGGCTCTTCGCGGGCACAGCCGGGGGCTGGCTCGTCGCCTTGTCGCGCTGCCTGCCACTCATGCCCGAAGTCGTTGCCTGCATGGCTGGCCTCAGTCAGATGCCCGCGTCCCGTTTCTTTCCGGCCCTGGCGTGCGGCAGTGTGCCTCTCGGTTTCGTCTTCGCTGCTGCCGGTGCCAGTGGCCGCAGCGATCCGGCTTTCGCGCTCGCGCTCAGCGCAGGAATCCCCGTCGTGCTCTACCTCATCAGCCTCGCCATCCTGCGGAGATCCCCCCGATGAACCATTTTCCAGTTGCGTTGCCGGGCCCCTGATCTAGGGACTGTGCATCCATCGCGCGGGATTAGCTCAGCGGTAGAGCACCTGCTTCACACGCAGGGGGTCGCTGGTTCGAACCCAGCATCTCGCACCATCCAACATCGCGGGACCCGCCGTCCCCGGCCGGTTCGGATGAGTCCAGCAGGCAAAACGCGGACGATCGCGAGCCTCGATTCCCCGGGGGAAGAATTCCGCAGGGAAGCCATCGCCTCCTTTTCTGCGTGTCGGCATGACGTCGCTCGATTCGTGAGATGACTGGAAACGGGGCCCTGTGCCTGCTGGCCGATCCGCCTGAGGCGTGCTTGCAGTGCACCCCGCGGGGAACCGAATCCTCCGCGGAGCGGCTTTCTCCTGAAAAGAAGAGCGGCACCGGCGGGAAGACCGCGGGTGCCGCTGGGAAAATCAATCCGTTGCCGGAAAGGATCAGCGATTGCTGATCGCTTCCTTGACCTGGACGGCTTCCTTGCCGAGGCGGTCGCGGAGGTAGTGGAGCCGGGCACGGCGGACGCGGCCACGTTTCACGATTTCCACCTTGGCGATTTTCGGGGTATGGACCGGGAAGACGCGCTCGACGCCTTCGCCGTAGCTGAGTTTCCGGACCGTGAAGGAATGGCCCACACCGTGGCCCTTCATGGCGATGATGATGCCAGCGAAGATCTGAATGCGTTCTTTGCCGCCTTCGACGACCCGTGTGTGTACCTTGACCGTGTCGCCGACATTGAAGTCGACCGGGTCTTTTTTCATCTGTTCGCGTTGAATCTGTTCCAGCTTGTTCATGGGAGTAAGGAAGGTAAGGAAGGTGAGGAAATGGACGACCTTTCCGGGAGCCGCCATGAAATTGACCGTTGAGGAGGGAGATCCACCGGACCGGGAAGGAGGCGGGAGCTAAGCGCAGCGCGCCTCCGCCGCAACGGGAATTTTCGGATTGCTGAAGGGAAAAGTGATCGCCTTGGCCGCTGCCGGGCCCGGTTCTTCAAGCGGCTCTCAAGGAGCGAGGACGAGGCACGATTGCATGGTGTCGTCATCGAAGTGGAAAAAGCCGCGGAATGGCGTGCGCGCGATGAGGTGGTGGAACCAGTGGACGTCATCGGCCCACATTTCGTGAAAGGGGATGCCCCCGGTGGGAGTCCAGATCGGGATCGCCTCGTCGGTTTCGGTTGGGGAGCCGGAAAAACGGTCGGCCCGGAAAACGTGGCATTCGAGCGCCAGTCCGTCCGTGAACTGGAAATGCAGGAGCCCGGCGTGACAGGGATCGAGCGGACGGACGAGCAGTTCCTCTTCCGTCTCGCGGACCGCGCATTCGGCCGGAGATTCTCCGGGATCGATTTTCCCACCGGGGCCATTGATTTTACCGGCTCCGAGGCCGCGCTTCTTGCGGATGAGCAGGACCTCATCGCCGCGGAAGATGAACATGAGGGTGGCGCGCAGGGTGGGCGTCCATGATTCCCATCCGGCGGGTCTCGGGGGTTGGGAAGGGGTCATGAGGTCATGAGAAGGGGAGGTCGTCGCCAATGATCTGGACCTCCGTTTCCAGTTCGAGGCCCCGATCCTCGCGGGCTTTGGCGCGGACGAGGTCAATGAGGGCGAGAACGTCGCGGGCCGAGGCCCCGCCGTCGTTGACAATGAAGTTGCCGTGGATCGGTGAGACCCTCGCGGCACCGACGGACGTGTCCTTGAGACCGAGTTCGTCGATGAGTCGGCCGGCCGGGCAGGGGCCGGGGTTTTTGAAGATGCAGCCCGCGCTGGCGGCGATGGGTTGCGATGATTTGCGTTTGTCGATGCTGAGCTGGGTACGGCTGTCGATTTCACTGACGGGCGCGGGGGTGCCTTTGAAGACCGCGCTGAGGCAGTAATGGTCCATGAATTCCGGGACGCTGCGGTACTTGACCGCGAAGCCGTCGCGTGATTTCTCGCGGATGGCGCCGCTGGCATCGAGGTAGCGTACCGAGACGACCTGGTCGAAGGTTTCCGTGCCCATGGCCCCGGCGTTCATGCGGAGGCCACCGCCCACGGAGCCGGGGATGCCTTCCATCCATTCAAAGCCCGCGAGTCCTGCATTCCGGGCGGCGGCGGCGAGGCGCTTGAAGCGGACACCGGATCCGGCGCGGATGGTGTTTCCGGAGACGGAGATCTCGTCGAATTCGCCCCCGCTGGGGTGAATGACGGCTCCCTTGATGCCGCCGTCGCGGATCAGGAGGTTCGAGCCACGGCCGACCACGCGGGTGGAAATGCCATGTTCGCGGCAGAATCGGACGAGCCGGGAGAAGCTTTCCGCGTTCGATGGTTCGATCCAGAATTGGGCAGGGCCACCGACCTTCATGGTGGTGTGCCGGGTCATCGGTTCGTACAGCCGCAGGGTGGCTGCCGGGTCGGCCAGCGCATCGCTCATCTGCTCAAGGGTGGCGATGTCGTCGGCAAGGCGCGTGCCGATTTCGTGGACGTTGCCCGCTCCGAGCGTGATGAGGAGGTCGCCCGGGCGCAGATGATTTCCGGCGGCAGCGCGGGCTTCGTGATGCGAAGGAGTCGAGAAGACGCGGAC
>JBIICE010000166.1:0-9232 GCA_044239025.1 Verrucomicrobiales bacterium | reverse complement strand
TCAATGATTCGTTCGATGGTGTCCAGAAACGCACCCGGCTCGACGAGGACAATCGGGATTACCAGGCGCTCGTCGATGCCGTGCATTCATCGAATCCGGACGACTGGACCAGCGCCAGCCCGGGCACGGCTCCGGTCTTCCCGGCGGGCTTCACGGCGCAGCGCCGCGTCAAGCTCTTCGACATGCTCAACATGGCGAATGTCTGCAATTACCTCGCGGCCCGTGTCATCATTGCGGACACAGACGACACCCGGAAGAATTTCTACATGTACCGCGACACGGAAGGCACGGGCGAATGGCACGTCATCGCATGGGACAAGGACGGCACGCTCGGTCTCGCGCTCGACGCGGCTCCCTTCGTCGGTCATCCGTTCCAGGGCGACTGGGCCCGCCGCAAGGTCAATGGCAGCCATCAGTGGAACTACCTCTGGGAAGCCTGCTTCAATGACGCCAAAATCCGTCCCATGATGCTGCGCCGTCTCCGCACACTCATGGACACGGTCCTCGGCAGCACGGCAGGCGCACCGGAAACCCTCGCAGACGCTTTCTGGAATCCCATCAGGGCCACCACCCCGGCCCTCGGTACCTACAGCAGCGTCACCAACGCATCGATCAAATCGTTCTTCACAAGCCGCCGCTCGGGCAATGCCTCGGCAGTCCCCGCAGGTCTCTTCACGGCCTTCTCGGCAGCGAACAGCCTCGGCAGCGGCATCCGCATCCCGGACGCCCAGCCTGCCGACGCCACCGTCACATTCGGCGACATCGACGCCCTCCCCGTCAGCGGTCGCCAGGAGGAGGAATTCGTTCAACTCCGCAACCCCAATGCCTTCGACGTCGATATCTCGGGCTGGGAATTCCGCCGCGGCATCGAACACACCTTCGAACCCGGTACCGTCATCCGTGCCAATGATTCCATGTATGTCGCCGGAAAAACCTCGGCCTTCCGCGCCCGTGCCAGCGGACCCAGCGGCGCACAGGAATTGTTCGTGCAGGGCGGCTTCAATGGCACCATCTCGGCACGCGGCGAAATCATCGAACTCTGGGACCCGCGCGACCCCGCCAATCCCACGGACGACCGACTCGTTCAGACCATCACCACGGCCGCCCAGCCCACCACGCTCCAGCAGGCACTCCGCATCACGGAACTCATGTACGACCCCGCACCGGGCGGCAGCTTCGCCCCAGGCGAATACGAATACATCGAACTCCGCAACACCGGCAGCAGCGCGATCAGTCTCCGCAATGCCAACTTCACGGAGGGCATCTCCTTCACGTTCCCGGACATCTCCCTCGAACCAGGTGCCCGCACCGTCGTGGTCAAAAATGCCGCGGCCTTCAGCGAACGCTATGGTCAGGGCCTGCCCATCGCCGGGGTCTTCACGGGCAGTCTCGACAACAATGGCGAACGCATCCGTCTCAACGATGCCGTCGGTGAGGAAATCCTCGACTTCCGCTACGAGGGCGCATGGTTCCCCAGTACCCACGGCTCGACCATCAATGGCGGCGGTCGCTCGCTGGTCGTGATCGACGATTCCGCCCCGTGGACCGCATGGGAAAATCAGGCGCACTGGCGCAGTTCGGCTGCTCCCAATGGCTCCCCGACCGGAACCGATCCATCCCCCGCCGCGGCCACCAACCTCGACTGGAACCCTGCCACCGGCATCACCGCCAGCGGCGAACCGGGCCGCACCTACCGACTGCAGCGCTCCTCCAACCTCACCTCATGGACCGATGCCGGATGGTTCACCGCCGACCGCTCGGGCCTCGTCTCAGCCAGCGACCCCACCCCGCCGGCCGCAAACGCCTTCTACCGCCTCGTCAGTCACTGACCTGTCATCGACGCGTTGCGTTCCGGAACCACGGGACCATTTCCCCAGCAGAGAGCCGAAGGCTTTGGACTGCGGTGAGCATCACCGCTTTCCTGAGCGCCCAGCGCGGGATCTCGACTCACCCGGTCTTCTCAATCCGTCGAGATCCAGAAAGCTGCGATGCTCGCAGCAGTCCAAAGCCTGGCGGCTTCGTGCTTTGATGGGTTGTCCCGGATTCGTCGACCTGCTCAGTCCTCGACGCGTTGCGTTCCGGAACCACGGGGCCATTTCCACAGCAAAGAGCCGAAGGCTTTGGACTGCGGTGAGCATCACCGCTTTTCCTGAGCGCGCAGCGCGGGATCTCGACTCACCCAGCCTTCTCAAACAACCGATTCCAAGTGCTTTCCGGCGACTTCAGCACCGAGGTTTGATGCCCGGCAGCCTCAGATTTCTACATCTCAATCAAAATCGTCCGGAACCTTCACTTGATCAATCCTGAAACGAGCCACGCTTTCCCGGAAAGACTGGGGGGCGGTGGCATCGAACCACGCGGCACTACACCATCGGTATTGGCGCGCATCCTCCACCAGACCATGGCGGACAGGGTTCTGATGCACGTACTTGAGCCTCGCGAGGTACGATTTCTGATAGGATAGACGGGTATCCCGAAAGTTCATCCAGACCTTCCTGCCATCCAATCCCTCGAAACTATTCACCCTCGTCGCGGAATCACGGTGAAAAGTGCACAGCCATTCCCTCAGCGAGTGAGCAGAGCCTTCTGGGGATTGGGCCACAAAATGATAATGGTTAGCGAGCACCGCCCACGCACGCATCACCCACCCGAACCGTTCCGCCGATTGCAGCAACTCCTCAGTGACGATGTCGAGCAATGCAGGACAGTGGAGCAATCGCCGCTTTTGAAAATTGGATCCGGTTACCATGAAAGTCCCCGGGCTGAAAAGCCAGTGCGGGGGTGCATGTGGCCAAGCCAGGACTTTCTTGGTGGCGATCATTACTTTTGATGCCGCATATGCGCCCATAACGCAATAACGGAGTTCGCGTCGAAATCCAGAAAGCTGCGATTCTCGCAGCAGTCCAAAGCCTGGCGGCTTCGTGCTTTGAAGGATCTCTCCGGATTCGTCGACCTGCTCAGTCCTAGAAGCGTTTCGTTCCGGAACCACGGGACCATTTCTCCAGCAAAGAGCCGAAGGCTTTGGACTGCGGTGAGCATCACCGCTTTTCCTGAGCGCGCAGCGCGGGATCTCGATCCACCCAGCCTTCTCAATCCGTCGAGATCCAGAAAGCTGCGATGCTCGCAGCAGTCCAAAGCCTGTCGGCTTCGTGCTTTGAAGGATCTCTCCGGATTCGTCGACCTGCTCAGTCCTCGAAGCGTTTCGTTCCGGAACCACGGGGCCATTTCCACAGCAGAGAGCCGAAGGCTTTGGACTGCGGTGAGCATCACCGCTTTCCTTTGAGCGCGGAGCGCGGGATCTCGACTCAACCCAGCCAGCTTGAACTGTCGGAATCGAGAAAGCTGCGATGCTCGCAGCAGTCCAAAGCCTGGCGGCTTCGTGCTTTGAAGGATCTCTCCGGATTCGTCGACCTGCTCAGTCCTCGAAGCGTTTCGTTCCGGAACCACGGGACCATTTCTCCAGCAAAGAGCCGAAGGCTTTGGACTGCGGTGAGCATCACCGCTTTCCTTTGAGCGCGCAGCGCGGGATCTCGACTCACCCGGTCTTCTCAAACCGTCGGAATCCAGAAAGCTGCGATTCTCGCAGCAGTCCAAAGCCTGGCGGCTTCGTGCTTTGATGGGTCTCTCCGGGATTCGTCGACCTGCTCAGTCGTCCGCGCGTTGCCTTCCCAATCCACCCAACCATCCCCACAGCAGAGAGCCGAAGGCTTTGGACTGCGGTGAGCATCACCGCTTTCCTGAGCGCGCAGCGCGGGATCTCGACTCACCCGGTCTTCTCGAACCGTCCAAATCCAGAAAGCTGCGATGCTCGCCGCAGTCCAAAGCCTGGCGGCATCAGGCCGGGAGAGGGACGGTACGACCGAAGCTGCCCGGCAGGAATTCACCGTTGCCCAGCTGGCTGTCGGCTGCGGCGGCCGCGAGGTCGCGGCATGGGTCATCGATGCCCTCGTCGGTGAGTTGCCAGGTACCGAAGTGCATGCCGAGCGACTGCTTGGCTCCGACTTCGCGGTGCGCCTGGACGGCTTCGGCTGGATTCATGTGCATGGCGGCCATGAACCAGCGGGGTTCATAGGCTCCGATGGGGAGGAGGGCGAGGTCGGGTGCGCCGCAGCGGTCGCGGATTTCCTTGAAAAACGGTGCGTAGCCCGTGTCGCCTGCGAAATAGACATGCTTTCCGCCGGCTCGCAGACTGAAGCCGCCCCAGAGAGTGGCATTGAGGCCATGGCCGCCGCGGTTCGACCAATGCTGTGCCGGGGTGTAAGTGAGTTCGACGCCAGCGGCCTTGGATTGCTGCCACCAGTCAAGTTCCACGGCCCCGCCGATGCCTTTCGATTCGAGGAAGGCACGGTTGCCGAGCCCGCAGACGATGGCTGGTCCCCAGCGCCGCTGCAGTTCCCGCAGGGTCCACAGATCAAGGTGATCGTAATGATTGTGCGACAGCACGACGAGGTGCACGGGCGGCAGATCCCCTAGTTCCATGGCCGGTGGCCGCACGCGCTTCGGTCCCGCCCAGCTCACCGGACTGCAGCGCGCGGACCACACTGGGTCGGTGAGAATATTGACCCCGCCCAGCTGCAGCAGCCAGGTGGCATGCCCGATGAACGTGACTCCCGCAGCCCCGCCGCTCAGCAACTGGGGTCGTTCCATGCCCTCCGCACTGGCTGGCCACGGCACCGGCTGGCGCGTGAATCTCCATTTCCATGCCTCGGCACTGGTCTTGTGGACGCGGTTCCATGGATTGAAGAACGTACGGCCATTGAAATGATCCGATGGCTCGCCGCGCCAGCCGGGCCCGGCGCTCAACCATTCGTCACGGCCGACCACAAGGGCTCCGGCCCCCATGGCCGTGCCACTGAGCCAGCGCAGCAGACGTCGCCGCCGGAAGGGAAACGGCTTCATGGATTCCTCAGACCGCGACCCAGCCATGCTTCGCGTGACTGCGCAGGACGGCTTCGCAGAGCTTCACTTCCTCGTGACCGTCCCCAGCCCCGGCGAACAGCGCCGTGCTGCCACCGCCGTTGGCGATGTGTTCATAAACGGCGCGGTAATGCATCTTGTGCGCATCGCTGAATCCTTCCGCATGCCCGCCCGGGTAATCGGTGAAGCCAGCGACGTCCTCGGAAAATCCTGCCGTGCCCCGCTGCAGAATCTGATTCGGTTCATCGCGCCGCCCCACGTAGATTTCGTTCGGTTGCTGCAGGTCCCAGCGGACACTGCCTTCCGTTCCATAGATTCCCACTGAAAGACTGCACTTCCAGCCAGCCGCCACCTGCGAAATCGAGGCATTCGCATGGACCCCGCTCGCGAATCCATGCGAGGCCTCCCCGAACTGCAGCAGCACGCTCGCAAAATCCTCGGTGTCGACCGCATAGGCCTCCATGTCCGCCGGGTTCACCTTCGCAAAGGTCTGCACCTGACCACGGGGACGCCGCCGCGTCTTGTGGAAGGTCTCCAGCGTCGCCATGACACGCTCGGGCTTCGCTCCAAGAATGAACGACACCGCATCGACCCAGTGCGTCCCAATGTCGCCCACCGCCCGCAGCTTCCCGCCTTCAGACGACAGAATGCGCCAGTTGTAATCGGTTTCCTGCAGCAGCCAATCCTGAAAGAAATGCCCCTGCACATGAATGATCCGACCGAGATCGCCACGCTGCACCATCGCCCGCATCTGGAGCACGGCCGGGAAGAACCGGCACATGTAATTCACCGCAAACACCCGGTCGGACGCCGCGGCCGCCTTCACCACTTTCGCCGTCTCCCGGCTCGTCATACCCAAAGGCTTCTCACAGATCACATGCTTGCCCGCCTTGAGCGCCGCCAGCGACTGCGGCACGTGTTCATGATTCGGCGACGCAATGTGCACCACATCGACCTCCGGACAGGCCAGCAGGGCCCGGTAATCGTAGTCGCCAAACACATGCGGTATGCCCCAGTAATCCGCCGTCGCTCGCGCCCCGCGACTCGACCCGCACACGGCGGTCACCTGCACCCCGAGACGCTTGAGGGCTTCGATGTGAACTGGCCCGATGAACCCGGTGCCTATGACTCCGGCGCGCAGATGTGAAACGGTTGGCGGCATGGACCTGCCTTACCGCACGCCCACCATTCCCGCAACCCGCCACCACGGTCCGGACTTCATACCGGAAACCGCCAGGTCTGCGGCGTCCACGCCCCGCTCTCCCATGCATCGGCGGTCGCAAATTCCCGGATCACCGTGCCTCCGGCGTCGACGGTCACCAGATTGAGGGTCTGTTTGCGGTCCTTGAAGTGACCGGAATTGTCGGCGTTGAATGCCGGGACGGCGCGCTCGCCATCGGGCGCCGGTCGATTCCCCCCGTTCCAGCGGAAGACGTTGCGCGCATGGGTATGACCGTACAGCACGAGGGCAATCTTCCGTTCCCGGATGGCATCCCAGTACGAACGCACGTCGGCAAAATCCCATTCGTGCTGCAGCACTTTGGCTTCTTCCACTTCCGCCGCGTAGCGCATCATGTCGATGTGATGCGTGATCACAATGGGACGCTCGGCCGGAACTTTGGCCAGTTGTTCGTTCAGAAAATCAAGGCTCCCCATCGGCGCATAACGACGCCGCCGCGCGACACTGGCAACTTCGCCAACGACAATGCCGAGATTGAAGAAATGCACGCCGCCCCATTCCCAGGCACTGTGCAGACCATTCGCGGAAACCGAAGACAGATTCTTCCGCTTCCGGTTCCGCTCGATGAGCAGATCAATGGCCTGACCTTTCCCGTGCGGGCTGTCGTGATTCCCATGCACTTCGCGCACGGGCCAGCGCAGTCGGCCATCGTTGCCTTCAATTCCAAAATCGCGCGCAAAGCCTTCGAGTTCGGTCTGCTGCATGCGTTCGTATTTCGCCCCGTTCTTGTCGCCACTGTCGATGATGTCGCCGGCATGAATCACACCAGCTGGCTCGGGCACCCGACCGCCCCCGGCCTCTGCCGGAATCTCGCTGCCGGGCAGCCGATTCAGCCAGTCGATGAGCCGCTGCATCCGCTCGACGCTGCGCACGTCCAACTCGCCATGGCTTGCTTCATTCGCATAGTAATGCGTGTCGCTCACCACGAAGAACGAAGTGGATGGCCCGGACGGGGTTTCGCCGGCACGACCGATCACGGGCAGGGCTGCTGCGCCCCAGCGGAGGAATTGTCGTCTTGGAATCATGGCGCTTTATGTCAGGAGAATGCGGCGCGCGCCCGGGCGGCGAGCGGATTATCGGGCCCGCCACTGCCCTTCAGCCAGAAGGCAGAAGCAGCAAGGAAACGATCGCGGATGCCCGGGGATACCTGCCGGTAATCTTCAAAGACAGCGGAACTGAACTTGTAATCATGCGAGTCCGTTCCCTTGAGATAAATCTGCCGCTGCGCGGCCGCAATGAGTGCTGCGGAATCGCCGCCGTCACTCAGATACCGCAGCATCTTCTGCGCCCCGTCCATGCGGTCGCCGCTGACAGCCGCAAAGATGGCCTCGACATCGGTGCCACCCGCACTCGGCTCGAACGCCGTGACGTCGGGCCCGCCATCAACCCCACCACGGCTCCGGAACATCGGAAGAAACGAAGCCGCCTGCAGCAGAAGAAATCGCCGCGTTTCGTCGCTGCCGGACTGACCGAACGCATAGTGCAGCGCGTTCGCCGTCGTCACGGCATGCAGCGTGATGATCCCGGGCTTGCGCATGAGCATTTCCGCCGCGCCCTGGAAAATTCCATCCCACACCGCACGCGACCCGGCCCCGCGATTGAGCAACTGCACGGCCCGCGCGGAAGATTCATCCCAGTTCGCCCCACGCACGGCCTCAAGCATCTCACGCGATGCCCCCGCCGCCGCATCGCCATTGCCGAGTTGCCAGCCTGCCTTGATTTCGCTCGCACGCACGGAATTGACCCGGCCCGGTCGGTCGGCTTCTTCATCGCGATCCGCCGGACTGCCGCCTTCGTGCTCGAGGAGGGCGTAGGCGAGCGACCGCAGCACGGGTTCGGCATGTTGCCAGCCAATCGTCTGCAGGGTCCGCCAGCTGTTCGCCACATAAATCGCCTTGTGCCCGATGTCCCGGAAGTCGCGCGCCCCGAACCGACTGAAGGCTTCGAAGATTTCCTGCGCCCCGGCCCCGCGCGCCAGTCCCGCCACGGCCACATCGGCCGCGGCTTCATCCCAGCGCGTCATCGCTTCTTCAAAGGCCCCGCGCGCCTTCTCCGCCGATGGCACGGCTTTTTCATCAACCGCCGACATGGTCCAATCCCCTTCCTGCACATCCCGCGCCTGCGACGATTTGAATTGATCGAGCGCCCAGAACAAGGGCAGCCAGCGGTCCGCATCCGGCGCATTCAGACTCGCGAGGTGCGCGGAATGAACCACGAGCACGGCATGAAACTTGAAGCCCACTGGCCTCGGCTGAATGTTCCGTACCCCCGCCAGCAAGAGGGCCGCCAACCACTGACGGTACGGCACACCCGACCGGATCCGCTGCCCCACTTCCTCCAGCAATCGCTCCCTCGGCGTATCCTCCAGCAACCTCACCAGCGGTTCCATCTCCCCACTGAACCTCACCGCTCCATCCGGCCTCGCTTCCTCCGCTCCCACCACCGGTAAACCCGCCAAATACGACAACCCACCGGGCATCCCCAGCGTGGCCGTCGCCCGACTCAGAAATTCTCTCCGGCTCGATCTCTTCATGCATACCACCATCCCCACTTTTCCTCACCTTCCCAGCACTTCCCCCATCCGGACTCGCGGATCATGCCACCCAAGAATCGCACCCCTCCACGAAGCCGCCAGGCTTTGGACTGCTGCGAGAATGGCCGGGGAAATTGGGAACAAAACGCACAGACGACTGAGCAGGTCGACGAATTCGGAGAGACCGCTCACAGAACGAAGCCGCCAGGCTTTGGACTGCTGCGAGCATCGCAGCTTTCTGGATTTCGACGGTTCGAGAAGGCTGGGGGAGACGAGATCCCGCGCTCCGCGCTCAGGAAAGCGGTGATGCTCACCGCAGTCCAAAGCCTTCGGCTCTCTGCTGTGGAAATGGCTTCGTGGTTCCGGGACGCAACGCGTCGATGACTGGATCGATCAGCGAATCCGGGACAACCCATCAAAGCACGAAGCCGCCAGGCTTTGGACTGCTGCGAGCATCGCAGCTTTCTGGATTTCGACGGTTCGAGAAGGCTGGGGGAGACGAGATCCCGCGCTCCGCGCTCAGGAAAAGCGGTGATGCTCAC
>JBIICE010000165.1:0-9258 GCA_044239025.1 Verrucomicrobiales bacterium | reverse complement strand
TCCAGCACACGATAAAGATTCGCCACCCGGCCACTGCCCGAACCCACCACCAGTTGCCTCACCAGTTCAGCAGGCAGCTTCCTCGGGTCCGCACCGCGCTCGAGCAAACCTGCCACCGCATCCTCCGTCCCGCGCTCAAGGGCGTGCACCAGCACCGTCTTACCGCTCTCATCAGCCACATTCAGCTGCCCCGTCGTCAGCCGGGAGGCCACCACCGGAACCACCGACCAGCGGTCCTTCTCCACCGCCCTCCGCAGCAGCGGGGGAACCCCGTCACCCAAACCCCCGAACTCAACCCCCGCTTCCCCCAGCAACCCCACCGTGGTCGCATCCCCCACCGTCACATAATGCATCGCCGATTCCGCCGTCACCGGAACGCCGAGGCCGGCCAATGCTTCCCGCGCCGTCGGCTGGCTCCCGTGGAACGCACCGGGGACCAGCCACGCCACCGCAGGCATCATCAGTAATGGGAAAGATAGCAGCGCTCTGGTCAGCATGGCCTTCAGCTTGGTCTTGCAGGTTCGTCAGGAGGAATCGCGCCCTCACTAAATTCATCACCACCGCTTTGCAATCCTACTTTCCTCCTTTCCAACACCTAACTAGAACCGGAAGCAACTCAAATCACGGAAATTACAGTATTTAAGGGGCAATAAAGTCAAGATCTCCGAATTTTTCAGTAGCCCAAAGCTCCGAAAGCTGCTTTCTGCTCAGAATTACGGCCGCTCATGCGGTCCCGTGCCACGCTGCTTTTCGTTTTCCTCATGACCGCCAACCAGTTCCCAACGCAGACGAAACCGTTCACCCTGCTGTCCACCGCCTCCGCCTGTCTTCTGCTCGCCTTCCTGCCTTCGGGCTGTGCGGTCAGTGACCAGGACGGACTGGTGAGCGTGCCGGTCAGCGAGGCCATGGCCTCGATGAAAGCGGATCGTCAGTCTCCGGAGAAAGCCCTCCTCGGCATTGCCGCGGAATCCAGCCGTCAGCGGGAAGCCGCACCGGTGGCCCGAAGAGTTCCGCGCGGCCCGGGCATGGTTTTCAGTCCGCACACCAACCCACCGCGCACGGTCGACGTCAGCGCGTTCAAACCGGGAGCCCGCATCGTCTGCCCCTACACCAGCAAACTGTTCCGCACGCCGCAGGACGCTCAGCCCAGCACGGCCGCGGCACAGCCCAGCCGTGCCAGAACCGCTCCTGTGTCCCCGCCGGAGGGCGTGACCGCCCCAGCCGACAACCCCACGGAGAGCCTTGCCGACCGAGACAGTCCGGCCGAGGCGAACGATGGCCCGGCCCCGTTCGGAACCCGCGTCCCGGGCCGCACAGGCTTTGTCTACAGTCCCTACGGAGACAAACTGCAGCTCGTTGATGTCTCCGGCATTGCCCCGGGCGTCCGCGTCGAATGCCCCTATTCGAAGAAGGAGTTCCGCGTTCCGCCGGAAGACCAGACGGAAACGGCCAGCGCCGTCCCCCAGACCTCGGACCTGCCACTCTCCCAGGAAACCGCCGTCTCGCCCGCCCCGGAACCCTGATTCCCGACAGCCTCAGTCAACCTGCAGGCGCGACTGCACGAGGTCTCCCGTGCAGCGGATGGCATCATTGATGCGCGATACATCGTACTGTCGTGATGCCAGCGAAATGACCTTCCCCGGAGCCCCCAGCGCCAGCGAGTAAATCACCGTATCCGGTACCACCCGAAGTTCCTTCAGCATCGGCGCAAGGACGCTCTCGTCGCTGTCCTGCTCGCGGAAAAGCGAGCGCACCCCGTGCTTCCGGATCCATTCCGCCAGCTCCGCAGGAACCTCTGGAAGCGCTTTCCCCTCCGCGCCGGCGAGGCTCTTCACCTCAAGCCCATACGCCTTCGCAAAATACGCCATGGAATCGTGCGACGTGAACAGATAGCGATCCTTCTCAGGCAATTCCGACATCAGCCCACGCAGAAAACGATCGGTCTCGGACAGTTCCACCCGCAGCCGCTGCGCCCGCCCCGAGAGATAATCGCCCAGCTTCGGCATCGCCGCCACAAGCACGGCTTCCACCGCATGCACCATGAATACCGCCAACTGCGGATCCATCCACACGTGTGGATCGGTGTACTGACGCCCGTTGTCCTCGCGTCGGATCAGTTTCTCCGCCGGAATCGCCGACGTTACCGTTCCCAGCCGCACATTGTAGCTCTCCAGCGCCCCGTAGTCGACCGGCCATTCGTCATCGAGACCAAATCCATGCCGCAGCACGATGTCCGACGTCAGCATCCGTGAAACCTCATGCGCCGCCGGACGGAACTGATGCGGACTCATGCCGGGCTTCATGAGACTGACCGCCTCCACCGCGTCGCCCCCGACCTCGGAGGCAATGGATGCCGCCCATGAGGTCGTGCAGACAACCCTCCACTTGACCGATGGCATCCGCGGAGCGCGGCTCTGCTCCTTCTCCTCGCACGAAGCCAGCGCCACCCATCCCGGCAGCAGGCTCAGAAAGCGGCGGCGCGCTGCATTCATGACTGAGTTTCCACACAGGCATCTCCCCGGAACCCACAGGCCACCGCCGGCATTCTTTCGCGACCAGCCTCGGCCGACGGTGCCTCCATCGCAGGGTCGGGTTCCTGCGGAATCAGATTCAGTTCCGAAAGCAGAGCCCGGTCGGCCGCCACCGCGGGATTCGCCGCGGTCAGCAGACGGTCACCATAGAAAATCGAATTGGCTCCCGCAAAGAAACACAGGGCCTGCGCCTCGCGGCTCAGCCGCGTGCGGCCCGCCGAAAGTCGCACCTTGGCCCGCGGAATCGCAATTCTCGTGCACGCAATCATCCTCACGAGATCGAAGACATCGACCTCCTCGGCTCCTTCCAGCGGCGTCCCCGGCATGGGCATGAGGCTGTTGATGGGCACACTCTCCGGCTGCGGGTTGAAACCACTGAGAATCTCCAGCATCCTGAGTCGGTCCTCCACGGTCTCGCCGAGCCCGAGGATGCCCCCGCTGCAGACGCTCATCCCGGCATCCTGGGCATGACGGATGGTCCGCAACCGGTCCGCAAAGGTATGGGTGCTCACGATCTTCGTGTAGTGCTCGGGCGATGTGTCAATGTTGTGATTGTATGCGGTTACCCCGGCCTCCCGCAGCTGCTTCGCCTCCTCCGGACCCAGTTCCCCCAGAGTCACGCAGACTTCCATTCCGAGCTGACTCACATCGCGCACGATTCCCAGAACCTGATCAAACCGCTCAGTCCCGGCCCGTACCCCGCGCCATGCCGCCCCCATGCAGAACCTCGTGCTCCCGTTGGCACGCGCCGCCTCGGCCCTCGCCAGAATGTCCTCTTTCGCCATGAGCCGCTCCGCCTTCACCCCGGACGAATACCGCGCACTCTGCGCACAGTAGGAACAATCCTCGCTGCAGCCTCCCGTCTTGATGCTCAGTAGCGTGCACAACTGCACCTCGTTCTGCGGCCAATGCTCTTCGTGGACACGGCGCGACTGCTGAATGAGGGCAAAAAACGGCTGATGATAAAGACGGTGCAGTTCAGAATACTCCATGACAGGCGGACAGATGATGACGTTTGCAGATCAGAGAAGAGAAAATCGGATTCACTGGCCCCAGCGCCCGTTGACGGCCGGAAGCGACACATTGTCGGAAATCGCACTGTAATCCGTCTTACCCACGGCTCCGATCATGGGACGACCGGTGCGGCGCCGGAAGACCTGACTCATATACTCGGCCGTATGGCATCCCCAGCTCTGGATGTGTGCCCCGCGGGAAAAGGCCCCGCCGCGGATCGACCGCAGATCCTTCGCATGCAGGTAGCAGGTACTCACTCCGAGGATGTCGCAGCTGTAATCAAAGAGAAACGCATACTTGTTGGAGTGACCGAAATACTCAAAGCCATCAATGAGCCGACCACGGCGGTTATTGATGTAGGAGATCAGCTGCGGGCTGCTGCTGAACCAGACAATCTTCGCTCCGACATTGGCGGCGCGGTCCTGAATCTCCCGCATGTCGCAGACGTAGGGCGGCCGCCGCACCGCATCCTCGCGGTCACGGGCATCATAGGCCGGACGGTAGATCATCCACGTGAGCGACGCTCCGGGCTGACTCCGCCGCAGACCCTGCATCCGGATGTGCGCGGCCTTGATGAAGTTGCCGCCGTAACGGTCGTGCTGATCGGACGGAATCCGGTACTCTTCCCAGCGGCGCAGCGCCGGACCCCCACTGAGCACGATGTACTCGCCTCCCGCGTCGGCCGCAGGAAGCAATCCCGCCGCCGCCAGCAGCAGGCAGAGAATCAGTCGCAGAATGGGTCGGGGAGAAGCGGTCATGTCCGGTATTTCAGGAAACCTGCCCCGTTCCCCTTCCGTCGGCAACCCGCTTTCGGACAGAATTTGCACGGCTCACTCGACCACCAGTTCACCCTGCATGAGCCGCCAGTGGCCAGGAAAGGTGCAGAGGAACGGATACCGCCCGGGTTCGGAAGGCGCATTGAAATGAATCACGCCGCTACCCCCGGCCGGCACCAGCGGCGTGTGCACCAGCACAGGGGCACTTTCCGGAATGTAATGCCGCCCCGGTGCGCCCGGGTCGCTGATGATCTCATCGGCCATCGCTCCCAGCCGATCCCGTGCGCCCAGCGACGCCAGCACCCAGTTGTGCGGCATCACATCGGGATTCACCAGCCGAACGGTCAACCGTTCCCCGCGGTGGACGCGAAGCTCGCTGCGGTCGAACCGGAGCCCGGGAAGAATCTTTACTTCCAGTTCCCGCCCGGAGGGTCCCTGCTCCCATGGCACGGACGCCGCCGCCGCCGCCGGCACGCCGGGCTGAGGCGGCGCACGCCTCCTGGTCTCGGGGACCCAGCCATCGCCGGTGCGCAGCGGGGGACCGGTCCGGTGCACGGTGAAATAGAAGTCCGCGCCAGCCAGTTCGGGCAGCGGCAGATGCAGATGCAGCTGATCCACTGGAATCAACTGGGGGATCTCCACGAAGACTTCCCGCCCGTCCCCGAGCAGATGGCACGCCCGGACTTCCAGGAGGTCATGACCGGCTGCTTCGGGATGATAAACCGAATACTCGTCACTGCCGTACGCGGCACTCCGGCGGTACTGCCACTGCTGGGCGGAGACCCGCAGACCTTCGGGCACGGTCACCGGGCCGGTAAACCGCAGCAGCACCCCGTTGTCCCGAACCTCCATGCCGGCGGGCAGCACGTGCCGCTCCGCGCCGGTCCAGCGCACCACCTGCAGCGAGCCGTCGTCGGGCGCATACGTTCCCCACCCCGTCATGCCAGCGACACAAAGCGCGCCATCCTGCGGCCGGACGGCAGCGCGATGCGGTCCCGCGCGGAATTCGCACGGCAACGGATAGCCGCAGGCCTGTGCTGTCCCGGCCGCTTCGTCGCGCAGCACCAGAATGGCCTGCCCGCTTCCCCACGCCAGGTGCAGCAGGGCCTCGGAGACGGGCCACTGCAGTCCCTTGAGGTGCACCGGTCCACCCGCCGCATGATCCACTCCGCGCGGCAGCCACAGCATGGGCGGCAGGTCACCGAGCGCTCCATCTTTCGGGCCACCCGCCCCATAATGCCCCCCTTCCTCCACGGCAAGGAGTCCCGTCGCGGGAACCCAGTCACCTTCCTGTGATGCCGTGAACAGGCGGCCGGCTCCGTCAGCTGTCACCCCGTTGGGATTCCGCAGCCCGGTTGCGATGGTCTCCCGCTGGCCCTGGGAACCAATCCGGCTCAGCCCGAGCACCCCGGACGCAAAGCACCAGCGGCCCGCCGCGTCGCGGCACAGGCCCGTCACATAATCGTGTCCACCCTCCGGACAAGGCCAGCCACGCGCGACGCATTCATACCAGTCCATTTCTCCATCCCCATTGAGATCGTGCAGCCTCGTGAGCTGGTCCCGTCCCAGCACATGGATGATACCACCAGCCACCACGAGTCCCATGGGCTGATGCAGCCCACCGGCCACCTTCCGCCACGTCGCCACTTCGTCGCGGGGCCCCATGCCATCAATCAGCCAGATGTCTCCGGCAAAAGTGGCCACGACGGCCCGCCCATCGGGCAGAAAGTCGAGGGCGCTCAGATGAAAGACGGTGCCCGCAGCATCTCCTTCCGGCAGTGCCAGGGTATCGACCGCGAGCGGGGTTCCCTGCCCCCGCTGCCACCTCGTCCGCAGCACCGCGGGCCATTGGCGCGGACCTCCGTGGATCAGAGAGCGCAGCGGACTGGCCGAAGCCGGACCGCGCACGATGCGACCATCGGGCAGGAGGCCCTCGAGCCAGACTTCCCCGCCGACTTCATAGGAAAACACCACGAGCCTCCCGTAGCGGTGGAAACCACGGAAGTGCTCCGCACCCCCGGTTGCCGCTGCTCCATCCCTGACAGCGGTCCGCTCCGCAGGCGGCTGCAGTCCGTCGAGAAATCCAAAGCGGCGCGTCCCGACCGTCACCGCCTGCCCGTCCCATCGCATGCTCCAGCGCAGTGTTTCCGGATCAAAGACTCCCTGGTTCTGCCCTGCGGAAACACAAAGCGCCCCGGCCACACTCATCGCTCCGTCGCGGTACACGCCACTCTGCAGCGACCCGCGGTCCATGCGTTGCCATGCCGTGTTTTCCCATGCCGACTCATCCTGACGGCCGAAGTGCCCGCCCATGCCACCATCCATTCCAGGGAACGCCGGCAGCAGATCACCCGAAGCGCCGTCACCGAACCACAGCAGTTCGCGTGCGTAGAAGTCCCAGAGTCTTCCGCGCTGCCGGGCATGACGATGCAGCGGAAAATCGTCAGGCCGCAGCGGCCCGAACGGTGGAAAGAACGCGGGCACCTGCAGCGCTTCGCCTTCCTCCGCCAAATCGTCCATCGGCCACCAGCCCACCGTGTCGGCATCCCTCCCCACGGACACATCAGGAATCTCACCGGGCACGTGGACTCCACGGCGGATCCGCACTTCATCCACGGAACCGGCTGCCGGCAGACCTCCCTCGTCAAGCTGCCCTGCCCACAATCTCCCAGCCGGAACTCCCGACGCCGGCGGCCCCACCTTCCCATCGAACACAATCTCGCCGTCCACCCAGAGACGCGCCCGCGCTTCCTCCAGAATCACTCCCACATGATGCCACCGGCCATCGGCCACCTTCCGTTCCGAACGGAAATCGCCCCCCCGGCCGGGAACATAGAGACTGAGCTGTCCGGACTGCGCCGCCGCATAGATTTCCCAGTGCGTCGCCGCAGACTTCGGCCCGCTGGCCAGAATGATCCGGTAGTCGGCCGCATCACGGATCTTCACGAAACACTCCGCCGTGAACACCGGCAGCGCATATTGTGCGGCAGTGCCCAGCGGGAGGCCCGCCTGCTCTGCTGCAAGCCCGCGGCCAAACCTTCCCTCACCGGACAGGGCACTGGTCCGGCGCGGCACTGCCAAGGGCCGCGTCCCCCCGGAACCAGCTTTCGCCAACTCCTTCCGGAGCCACCCGAGCCCCGTCAGATTCTCCCGCAGCGTCACTTCACTGTCGGTCTCGGGGCGGTGATCAATCAATCCCACCGGCCCGCGCCATCCGGAATCGCGCAGCACCCGCATCATTTCGAGTTCCTGATCCCCGGCTCCGAGTGTCAGAATCTTCTGCCCCCACCGATCCCCTTCCCGCACCATGCCATTGAGATTCACTGCCCGCAGCCACGGCTTCATGATCCTGACAATTTCCCCGAACCGGCCGAGATGATCATGCCCATGGTGGAAATTGTAGACGATGCCGGCATTCTTCAGCCCGAGGGCGCGCAACCGCTCGAGAATCGCCACCTGATGCTCCGGTTCTCCGAACCACCCGCCGTGATTGTAGAGCGCCACTTCACAACCCACCTCAGCCGCCGCTGCCACCACCGGACGCAGCCGCTGGGCTTCTGCCTCCACCGCCGCTTCCTGCGACACCCCATTCCCCGGTCCACCACCACCCATGACCCAGAGCTGCGGCCGGATGCCCTGACGCCTGACCACTTCCAGAATCCGCCGCGCGGGCTCATCGAGCGACGACGGAAACCACCATGCGGTCACCTCGATCCCCCGCGCTTTCATGGCTGCGACTTCGGCATCAAAGGTCGGGAGATGCTCGTCCCGCCAGTCGTAGGCGAGCCTGCGGATTCCCAACCGCTCCAGCATGGCCGCCCGTTCCGTGGGCCCGCGCTTCGCCGCATCAAACGGCACGATGCACCAGGCCAGCAGATTGCCGCCATCATAAATGTCATCAGGCGCAGCCCCTGGAGTCCCTGCCATTCCCAGTGCCGCCAGCAGCACGGCAATCAAAGGAACCCAGCGTCGCCTGAAGATCATCATCAACGATCGTCAACCATCCCGCCGGACGCACGCAAGCCCGCACGGACAACGCAACAAGGGAAGCCTACAGCAGGATTTCCCGGATCGGCGGAGCTTCATTCTCGACGCGGTGGAAGGTCGGCAGCCCCGGCAGTCCGTACTCGGCATGCGGATCCAGACCCAGCGCCGTGAAGATCGTCGCAAAGAGATTCTGCTCGCTGTACGGACGCTCGACCACTTCGCGCCCATCCTCATCGGTCGCCCCAGTGACCACGCCCCCGCGGATGCCCCCGCCGCACATCATGAGACTCCATGCGTTCGGATAATGATCCCGGCCGCGCGCGGCATTGAGCCACGGTGTCCGCCCGAACTCACCCATGGCAATCACAAGGGTGTCGTCCAGCATCCCCCGTTCCTCCAGATCCCCGATGAGATGATGCAGGATCCGGTCCAGCTCGGGCACCAGCATCTGATGAATCTCATGCTGAAACACATGGTTGTCCCAGTTCATTCCGTTGGCCACCATCACAAAAGGACAACCGTTCTCCACCAGATGGCGCGCCTGCAGCGTGTTCAATCCAAACATTCCCGGACCATAGCGCTGACGGTCGCGCTCGGGCAGGCGGTTCAGATCAAAGAGGTCCGCACAGGCCATCAGTCCCTTGACCCTCTCAAAGACGGCATTCTGACTCCGCGCGGCGGCACTGCGGCGCTCGTTCTCGAATTTCTTCGCAAGGAATTTCCGCAGCCCTTCCCGTTCGGCCCGGTCCCCGGGGGTCAGTCCGTCGGCCGCCGATCCCAGCTGCGTGTACTCGCCGCCCATCCGCACCGGACCGTACTCAGCGCCCAGCCAGCCCGCCCAATTACCTGCCTTGAACGCCTGAAACTCGTTCCCGCCGGGAATCGGATCGAGCAGAATGAAATTCGGAACTTTCGTCTCGACCTGTCCGAGGGCATGCCCCACGACCGAT
>JBIICE010000019.1:0-35041 GCA_044239025.1 Verrucomicrobiales bacterium | reverse complement strand
GTTCGGAGAGGCGGGTGATTTCGGAGCCGTCGACATTGATGCAGCCGGCCGTGGCGGGCATGAGGCCCATGACCAGTTTGAGGAAGACGCTTTTTCCGGTTCCGGAGCCGCCGATGATGACGAGGCTCTCGCCGTGGTGGATGGTGAGGTTGATGCCGCGGAGGATTTCCTGGCTGCCGATGGATTTCTGCAGTCCGCGCACGGTAATGAAGGGAGGAGCGTGGGCTGGCATGGCTCAGGTGGCGGCGATGGGCCAGATGTAATTGAGCAGGAGGGAAAGGAAGAAATTGGCAATGAGGATGGCCATGGAGCTGAAGAAGACAGCTGCGGTGGTGCCGCGGCCGACGCCGACGGCCCCCTGGTGAACATTGAGGCCCTGATGGCAGGCCATGATCACGATGAGGTATCCGAAGACGAGGCCTTTGGTCATGCCGAAGAGAACATCGATGTGGTCGACGTTCTTGTAGAGCTGGTCATTGTAGAACGCCTCCGGCACATTGTAGACGCCGACGGCCATGAGCCGGGCGGCCGCGATACCGAAGCGGATGCTTTCCCCGATGAGGAGGGGGACCGAAAAGATCATGGCGAGAAACCGCGGGGCGACGAGGTAGTCGACTGGGTGGACACCGAGAGAACGAAGGGCATCGATCTGTTCCGTGACCTTCATGGTGCCGATTTCGGCGGCCATGGTGGCACCGACGCGACCGGCGAGCATGAGGGCGGTGAGGACGGGGCCGAGTTCGCGGCAGGTGGCGAGGGCGACGATTCCGCCGACGAGGCTGTCGAGGCCGAGTTGATTGAATTTGTAGTAGACCTGGGCGGCGAAGACCGCGCCGGTGGCGGCTCCGGTGACGATCACCTGGATCTGGGATCCGAAGCCAATGGAAACGAGTTGGCGGCCGACCTCGCGCCAGCGGATGCGGCTGCCGAAGAGGGAGTACGTCATTTCCCCGGAGAGGACGGCGAGTTCACCGAAGTAGCTGATGAGGCGGAGCACCGGGGTGCCGAGCCATGTGAGGACGCAGGTCATTGACTGAGTGCACAGTGAACGGGAAGGGGCGTCCGGCAAGCTGCAGTCGTGCGCTGGTTTCGGCGGGTGCTGGTCCTCCTGGCAGAGCGTTTCCGGTTGCGGGAAGTGGCGCTGGGGGTGAAGCGTCGGTAATGAGTGCTGATTCCCATGCTTTTGACGTTCTTCCTGCTCATGGTGTGCTGGCCGGGGTATCGGCACTGGCCCGTGAGGCCCTCGCTGGATTTGGTTCGTTTTCGCATCTCGGCAAGGGGGCGGTGCTGGTGGAGCAGGGTGCCGAGGCAGATTCCCTGCACGTGGTCGTTTCCGGGGAACTGCTGGTTTCGCTGCGGTCTCCCGAGGAGATCCGGACTCTGGGATACGTGGAAGAGGGCCAGACCGTTGGTGAAATGGGATTTCTGGATGAGGCGGATTCGGTACTGGCGAGTGCGTCGGTGACGACGAGCGTGCCGTCGCATGTGTGGTCGATTCACCGTGGGGACTTCAATCGGTTCCTGGCTTCGCATCCGGTGGCTGGCTGTGAGATTCTGAGGGAGTTGCTGGTGCTGGCCGGGCGCCGGGCGCGGAAGGGCAATGAGCGGCTGGCGTCGGAGAATTGATCGGCCCCGGCCGATGGCATGATGGTTTGCGGGGCATGGCTCTGTGCGCGTTGGTCCGTGTCCTTGAAGGCGGCCGTCACGTATCCTGCGGAGGCAGCGTGGAGTTGACCTTTCTGGAAAGGATGAGGGACGCGGCGAGGATCATGAGCGCCATGAAGGTGGCGGTGGGGCCGATGCCGGCGTGGGAGGCCAGGTAGAAGGCGGCGAAGGGGGCGACGATACCGCGCAGACCGGTGAGGAAGGTGTGAACTGCCATGTATTCGGTGACGCGCCCGTGGGGGGCGAATTTGGTGACCCAGAGGGTCCATGCGACATCGGCTCCGGCGTTGCTGATGCCGAAGAGGACAGCCCCGGCGGTCAGTCCGGTCCAGCCGGTTCCTGTGAAGAACGAGAGGATGCCGAGCATGAAGCCGGTATTGAGGATGGCGCGGAGGGTGAGGAAGTCCATGCGGTCGAAGAGTCGGCCCCATGCGCGGGAGAAGCAGAGTCTGGCGACGTTGGGAATGATGCTGGTGAGAAGGGCGATATCGGTGGCGGAGAGGTTGAGACCGTAGCGGGTATTGGAGAGGTACTCGACACGGAGGGGGAACATGGTGAGATTGGCGAAGCCCATGAGCATCCAGCTGACGAGGGTCCAGCGGAAGCGGGCGTCGTCGCGGACGACCTTGAAGGATCGGAGCGGGTGGGAGCCGCTGGCGGTCCGGATGGGGACGGCTGGGCAGCGGTGGAGGCAGAGGGCTCCGATGGCGAGGGCGGCGGCGTAGCAGAGCAGGATGGCGGGCCATGCAGCGGGGCGGCGCTCAAGGAGGAGACCGGCGGCCCATGCGAACGAGACGCTTCCGGCGATGCGGATGATGATGTTGCGGGAATAGAGGTCGCCGCGGCGGTCAGGGCGGTAGTTTGCCTCGTAGATTCCCGCAAAGAAGGGGGCGGCGGCGGTAATCGAAACAAAGGCAACGAGGGTCCCGGCGACGAAGATGGTGAGGGAAGGGGTGAGGGCGGCGAGGGTGAGGCTGCAGGCACCGAAGGAGAAAAGCCGGGCGGCCGCGGTTCCGGCGCTGAGATTGCGTTGGGCCGCCCAGATTACGGCGAGGGGGCTGAGGAGCAGGCCGAGGCTGCCGCTTCCCTGAATGATGGCTTTGGTACCGGGGCCGGCGGAGAAGATGCGGTGGGCGATGAGGAGCAGAAAGGTAGCGCTGGCAGTTTCGAGGACACCCATGCCGAAGGCGCGGAGGCGTTCGAGCTGGAAGGTGAGGTGTTCGCGGTGTTCCGGCGTCATGCAGAGAATGGGCCTAGTGGTGGGGATGGGAGTGCAAAACCCCGAAGTTGGCAGGTGGCGGTAAAATCCAGTGATCCCGGGGTGGCGCCCGGCAGCGAAATCCGGTAGGGTCGGGTATCGTTTCAGAAGAAACCATGTATCTGAGGACCATCCGGGAAATTGCCAAGCCGCAGCAGTTTGCGGTCATTGACCTGCTGAAGCGGTCGGTCGGGATGCCAGTGGCCGCGATGGCGCGGGCGCTGGGGATGAGTTACATGGGAGTGAAGAAGCACTGCCTTGATCTGGAGAAGAAGGGATTTCTGGAGACGTGGCGGGTCCCGGTCCCCAATGGACGTCCGGAGAAGCATTACCGGCTGACGGAGAGGGCTGATGGATTTTTTCCCGAGGCGGGCAATGGACTGACACTGGAGCTGCTGCAGGCAGCGGATCAGCTGCATGGTCCGGGAACGGCGGAGTCGCTCCTGCGGGCGGTGCATGCGGAGCGGGCCACCCGATGGCGGAAGAAGGTGAAGGGGCGTACGGTGGCGGAGCGGGCGGCTTCGCTGGCGCAGCTGCGGGCTGGCGAGGGATATTTTGCGGCGGCCGAGTATCATCCGCTGCATGGGCTGTGTGTGGTGGAGTACCACAGTCCGGTACAGCGCATTGCGGACGGCTATCCGGTGCTTGGGAGGATTGAGGAGGAGTTTTTCGCCGATGTCCTGAAGACATCGGTGCGGCGCAGTGAGGAGAGGGCAGGAGGGGTGGTGCGGTCGGTTTTCGCGGTTTCGACGCTCGGGCATCCCTGAGACGGGAAAACGCTGGCTCCGTGGTGGCGAGCCGCGTTTCCGTGCGAAGGGACCGGGATTCAGCGGGTAGCGGCGAGCGAGTTGCGCGAGGCCAGTCCGAGGAGCGGCCGGGCCAGTCATGGAAATCATGGATGCCCTGGGGGGGCGGATCCGGCAAAGCGGTGCATGGGTTGGCCGTGCTGATGCTGTTTCCACTGGCCGGCTGCGGCATCGCAGGTGATGACGATGGGCTTGCTGGCTGCGAGGATGGTGACCCTCGCGGAGTCGCGTCTGCCGCTGACGGCGTTCCCGGTCGTTTTCATCCGATGATGGGCACGGATTCCGGTATTGTTGGGGAGGAGGAAGCGGTTGGTGCCGTTCAAGAAGCCGCCAGCGTCGGCGACCGCGCCTGACAGGTTGGCTCTGGAGTCGAGGATCCGCGGTTGTGGACCGGGGTCGCTGTCCTTGCCGGGTGCCATGGCCTTGCGGGGTGCAGACAAGGCAGAGGAGATGTCCGGGAAGGCCGATCAGCGGCATTTTGGCTGCGGGAGAAGGGCGACCGTCGGCGGGCGATGACACGGAGTGTTCCCACGGCCGAGCCGAGGCCGCGACAAACCGGCATGAGAGAAAGCCGCGCGGGGAATCTTGAAAACCCCGACGGGCCATGCGACCGCCCTGTTCAGGAGCGTCTACGGGCCGGAAGCCGGTGCTTCATTCGGCAAGAGCACGGTAGACCGGGTCCGGGACGTTGTGCGGGGTGGAGCGGTCCTCGAAACGCAGGCTGGTTCCGGGGGCTCCGCTGGTGGGAAAGCCACCGACGAGGTCGAGCCATGTACTGCCGTTGTCGTTGCTGGCCTGAACGCGATAGGTTCTGCCCGGCGACGATGGCCATGTGAGGCGGCGCGTTCCGAGGATTGGGTCTTTGCTGATGGTGACGACCGGGGGAGTGTCGCCGGGGGCCTGTTCCATCATGACGTGGTCGAGATTGATCCATCCGGCGAGATTGCCACCGGTGCGCACCAGAGAAAGTCGGTTGGATCCCGGGCGGAGCCCGGAAGTGATGCCGGTGACTTCGAATTGGATGCTGCGGGCGGAGGTGAGGGAATTTTCCGAGCGGAGGAGCTTGTCGTTGAGGTAGATTTCGAGGAGATGGGATTGGGCTCCTCCTGCAGGGCTGCCGACACCGAGTACATCAACTGTGATGCGGTGCCGGGCGGTGGGGTCGACATGGGAGGCCTGCGGGATGAACCAGACGTTGAGTCTGGGGTCGGTTTCCGTGAGGGCGCGTTCGAATCCGATGGCTGGATTGCCGGTTTGCCCCGCTGGGGTATTGGTGTTGGCGTCGTCGTTCAGGAGTTCGTCGGCTGGCTGATTCAGTCCGCCTGCCGGGGAGTGATTCCCGGCGAAGAAATAGTCGTCATCGGCGGCGTTCTCGTGACTGAGTTCCGCCATGGAGGCGTCATCGCGTCCGGCTTCGAAAATGGCGGCCCATGTGGAGACCGAGATACTGACGGTTTTGGTCTGCGTCTGGCCGTTGGCCGCAGCGGTGATGGTGTAGACCGTGGAGGTGCCGGGGGTTACCGAGATGCTGCCGGATCCTTGGGAGGTGATGGCGGTGACGTCACCGATGCCCGGGGAGATGGAGACGGTGGCCCCTGGCATGGCGAGGTTCCACGAGAGCGTGGCGGATTCGCCGGGACGGAGAATGCTGTCGTCCGTGGTGAAGGTATTGATGATGAGGGGGGTGGAATCGACGTCGACCCGCACGAAGTCGACCCCCATCCAGTTGCCGCCGCCGGCCCCATTATAGCTCACGCCCTTGAGAGTGACGATATTATCGGCTCCGGGGCCTGTGACGATGCCAAGTTCCGCGAGGCGTTTCGGGGTGGAAGTGAAATCTGTATCGAACTGGGCGGCCCGGATGAGCACTTCATCCATGACCTTGAAGCCATTGACATAGATCTCCACGCCGAAGCGCGGATCGGTTCCGCTGCCATCGAGGTTGAGAGCGTCGAAGGTGACCGTGAGCCGATCGTTGGGACCGTAGGCGGCGGGGACGTTGAAGTGGTAGCGGAGGGCGAGGTCACCGCCGGCGAAAGCGCGTTCTGCGGATTCCTCGTTGGCGGTGACGGTGCCGACCGGATTGTAGGTGCCGTTGGTGGCGATGATGGAGGTGTAGGTTCCCGCGAAGTAGTAATCGTTATCCGACTGGGCATTGACCTCGGGGCTGGTCGGTGAGCCGGGGAGCGCGTTGATGACTCCGTTTTCCTGGATAAAGGAAGCATTGGGGCCGCCACCGTCGCCGAGCGGCCATGCGTTATCGTCGAGTCCACAAGTCCAGAGGACGGCTGCCTTGGATGGGACGACAGGAGCGCTGAGGAACGCGCAGGCAAGCAGAAGGGCAGGGGAGAGCTTCATCCTGGGTCAAATGAGAACCATACCGGCCGGTGCATGGCAATCATATTTGTCCATGGTCCGACGATTTGGCCGATCGTAGGGTCAGGTTTCCGACCGCGACAGACCGATGGAGGGGGTGGCTGAAGAGAGGTCTTGTGTGGACCCCTATGCCCGGTTCGGATCCGGAATTCAGGCCTTGCGGGAACGGCGGCGCGAGAGCGCGGCACCGAAAGCGGCAGCGGAGGCGAGGAGGGCGCTGCCTGGTTCCGGGATCGGAGTTACGTCGAGTTTCACGTAGTCGATGCCCATCCATGCGCCGCCTCCGGCGTTGCTGTAGCTGATGCCTTTGAGCGAGACGACGTTATCGGCTCCGGGTCCGGTGACAGCCCCCACGCTGCCGAGCGTGAAAGGGTTGGAGGTGTAGGTGTTGTTGAGGTCGCCGGGGCGGATGATTTGCTCCGTGCGGACGAGGACGCCATTGAAATAGAGTTCGATGCCGTAGCGGGAATCGGGGACATCTCCTCCGGTGTGGAGGTTGAGGGGGTCGAACGAGATGGTGGCGAGGTCGCCGGGTTGGAAGGTATCGGCGAGATTGAAGTGAATGCGGAGGTCGTTGTCACCGCCGGCGAAAGCGCGTTCCCAGGCGGTTTCGTCCGAGGCGACGGTGCCCACGGGAGTGTAGGATCCGTAGAACGACTGAACGCCGGAAGGCACGAGGGAGTAGGTTCCGGCGAAGTAGTAGTCGTTGTCGCTCGTCCGTGGCGCGGTGCTTGGGGAGAGCGGGCTGCCCGGGAGGGCATTGATGGAACCATCTTCCTGCAGGAAGTCAGCGCCGAGGCCTCCATCGAGGCCATTGACTGGCCAGTCATTGTCATCGGCTCCGACGGACCAGACGGTGGCGGCATGCAGTTGGGTGCTGGAGACCAGCAGGGCGAGCGAGAGGCAGGGGAAAAGGGATTTCATGGGGGAAATTCAGGAATTTCGGTAAGGGTGCGCCAAAAAGTGAAGGATTGTCAAGGTTAGAGTTAGCAATTTGTGAAGAAAACGGAACGGATCGGGACTTGTGAAGTCAGTTCTTGCTCCTGGGGTGGCGGGCTGGTAGCGGTGGAGGTCAGATGAGATTCGGAGAAACGAGCAAGCGCTTGGGATGGTGGTCGGCTTTGGCTGCGGTGATTGCCGTGGTTGCGGTGGCCGGTTGGCGGTGGCGTGGTTCTCGCGGGCTCGGTCAGGAAGCGGCTGATGCCCGGGTGATTGGCGAACTGGTGATGGCTGAGGAGACCTATCTGGAGCTTGGACCGCGGATGGCGTTGCTGTCGTCGGATGTGGCGGCGATGCGGTTGCCCGGGGAAAAGAGTGCGGACTTCTTTACGGAAGGGAAACTGACCGTGGCGGACACCGGGCCCATGCCCGGGGATCTGCCTGGGCAGAGCCGTCTGTCGTGGTTCCCATGGCCGGTGGCGGGGGCCGGGGAGCGTGCGCGTGAAGGTCTGGCGATCTGGGGTAGCGTGCTGGGGGAAGTGGATTGGTTTGAGCACGCGAAAGTGTTTCTGGTGAAGGGTGAGCACCCATCCGGGGCGGCGGACCGCTACCGTTCCAGTGCAGGCTTCGAGGGGTTGGGGTTTCTGAAGGCAGGGGTGTGGGCGAGTTTGCGGGCCTCCATGGAACTGGAGTTTGTGCGGGAGGCAGGGGAATGGCGGATGGTGTCCTGGCAGACCCGGAAGTTCGAAGTGGCGACGGTGAAGGAGCGCCTGTTCACGGAAGTGCTCGAGAAGGCGGTGCCCGGGGGGGGCGAGGAACTTCGCCGCTGTGAGCATGAGGCGGCCAGCGTGCGGTATTATGAATCCGGGCAGAAGGAAGTGCCGCATCCATATTTCGCCCCGATTTCGTCGAATCATAAACCGGGACTGTCGGTGGTCGACGTGAACGGGGATGGGTGGGACGACCTGTATGTGATGGTGCGGATCGGCAAGAACCGACTGCTGGTGAACCGCGGTGACGGGACCTTTGTGGAGGAAGCGGCGCGCTACGGGCTGGATCTGCCGGGTCACACGACCTGCGCGGTCTTTGCGGATTTTGATAATGACGGGGATCCGGACGCGATGCTGGGGCGGAGTCTGCTGAAGACAGCCTATCTCGAGAACCGCGGAGGTGTTTATGTGCAGCACAAGGCACCCGAGTGGTCACCCATGGCCGTGGTTTCGATGAGTGCGGCCGACTACAACCGGGATGGGCTCCTCGATGTGTATCTGTGCACGTACCGTCCCGCGGCTCCCCCGCAGTCGTCGCCTTCCGGTGGCGTCGCGGTCGTAGCGGCGGATGATTTTGACTGGATGGATGAGTTTCTGCCACCGGAGCAGGCCGCCGAGTACCGCCGGAGGCTCCGGGCAGAGCGGTCGCGTTCACCCGACGGGGCCTTTCCCGAGCTTCTGGATCAGGTCGGGCCGCCAAACATGCTGCTGGTGAACCGTGGCCGCGGGGTGTTCGAGCCGGCACCGGAGAATGCGGTGGTGGGCCTCTGGAAGAACACGCTGCAGGCGACCTGGGGGGATTACGACCGGGACGGGGACCCCGACCTGTATCTGGCGAACGACTGGGCACCGGACAATCTGCTGCGGAACGATGGGGACGCAGGTTTTGTGGATGTGACCAGGGAGGCCGGGATCACATCGTACGGTTTTGCCATGGGGGCGAGCTGGGGGGACTATGACAATGACGGGCGGGAAGACGTCTATGTATCCAACATGTACAGCAAAGCAGGGCGCAGGATCACGGCCATGGTTCCCGGTATTTCGCAGAGCTACGTGGAGTCGGCTCAGGGCAACTGGCTGTACCGTCAGGAAGCGGACGGAAGGTTCCGGCAGGTGGCTGGGCTCGAGCGGCCCGCGCTGACCGTGATGAAGGCCGGGTGGTCGTGGGGAGGGAAGTTTGCGGATTTCGACAACGACGGATGGCTGGATCTGTATGTGCTGAGCGGGTATTTCACCGCTCCGCCGGGACTGACCTCCGAATTGGATTTGTGAAGCAATCTCTGGCGCACGGTCGTGCGCGCGGATGCCGGGTTGGCGCGCCGGAGTTTCCGGCTCAATGAGGCGTGGCAGCGCCGCGGGGAGGGAGCCGCGGCGACCCCGGAGATTGACGCGCGGCTTGCCGGAGTCGAGAAGCGCGGGGACCGCGTGGTGGTGCATTCGCTGAGCGGCAAGGAACGCAATCATTACTTCGCGAACCGCGGAGGGCAGGCGTTCGAGGATCTTTCCGGGTTGGCCGGTCTGGACAATCCAGCCGACAGCCGCGGCTGGGTACTGTTTGATTATGACCGTGATGGCTGGCAGGACATTGCCATGGTGAATGCGAATGCGCCGATGCTGAACCTTTACCGCAGCACGATGTCGGGTGCGGGTGTGGAAGGCGGGATGGTGGCCGTGCGGATGGTTGGCGGAAACGAGGGAGCGGGCGTGTCCGCGCTGTCGCCGCGCGATGGATATGGGGCCGTGGTGCTGGCCGACCTTGGGGATCTGACCCTGACGCGGGAGCATCGCTGCGGGGATGGCTATGCGGCGCAGCACAGTGCCGTGATGATTCTGGGAATCGGCAAGCGCGGCGCGGTGAAGCGATTGACGGTGCGCTGGCCTTCGGGGCGGTCCGCGGAACTCCTTGAGGTTCCCGAGGGGGCGCTGGTGACCTGCTGGGAGGAACCCGCGCAGTCGCCTGACGGCAGCGGGTTTGCGAAAGAGTTGTGGCGGGTCGCCCGGTGAGGCGGCGGGCACGCGGTTGTTGTGACTGGATGGGATGAGGCCGGATGGATTTCACGACTTGCGGGCGGTGACGGTTACGGTTAACCGAATCCTGACAATCCCGATCCGGGCATTCCATTCCTAACCGCAGCATCTGTCATGGCCACATTTGAGATCGAATCCTCCGAAGGGACCCGCTGGGCGAAAATTGCGATGAAGGACGAGACGGTGGTGACCGAGCGGGGTGCCATGTCGCACATGAGGGGTGACATCACCATGAAGGCGCGGCTGCCGGGGCCGATCCGGCTGGTGCGGGCGGCGCTGAGCGGCGAGGATGCCTTCCGGCCGACTTTCAGCGGGACGGGATCGCTTTATCTGGAATCGACGCTGGGCGGATTTCACATCATGAATCTGGAAGCGGAAGAGACATGGATTGTGTCGGCCGGTGCCTTCTGGGCATCCGAGGCGAAAGTGGAACAGAGCTTCATCCGCGAGGGGTTCTGGACTTCGCTGCGCACCGGGGAGGGATTTCTTTCCTTTCAGACCAAGGTAAACGGACCTGGCCAGGTGATGATCTGCTCGCCGGGGCCGGTGGAGTCCATCGAACTGGGTAAGGACAGCCCGCATGGAACACGGTTGGTGGCGGACGGGCGTCAGGTGCTGGCGCGCACGAAATCGATCAACTACAAGGCGCGGCTGCCGGGTTGGCTGCCGTGGAGCAAGCTGACCACGGGCGAGCGGGTGCTGCGGGTTTACGAGGGGACCGGGCGGTTGCTGATCTGCACGACGCCTTACTGGCGCTACAAGATGGCGCAGGTCCGGGCGGCCGAGGCGAACGGTTCCGGGGCCGGGGGAGCGGACGATATGTGAGGATCCGTCGGGAGCCTGTTGAACAACCCGGGTCGGCAGGACGGCGAGGAATTCTTCCACGAGGCCAGGCGCCACCAAGGAGAAGGTCGAGAGCTTCGACTGCGGCGCAACGAAGCCTTGTGGAATCGGGCCCGCCGCGCCACCACTGAAGGATCAGGAACCGGTGCCGGGCCCGGTTCTTCCACGGGCTCCTGGGAGTCTGCGTTTCCGCGGATGCGCAGGTGACGGACGGGGTGGGGCGAGGGGATGGTTGTTCCATGAGAACGAGAACAATGATGCTGCTGGTTTCGCTGGGTCTGACGGCTTTGCTGCGGGGGGAGGAACCGGCGGTGAACGCGTCGGTTGGGGTCGGAGCCGCCGCCGAAAAGGGCGCGGAAGTGATTCTGGATGGAAGCCGGGCGATGCTGGATGAGAAGTGGACCTACTGGCAGGGGCCTGGGTTTGCGTCATCGCTCCCGGTCAAGTGGAAGGTGGTTCCGGATCCGGTGGATGGAGGAAACGTGATCATGACCGATGATCCGGCGGCCGCGGGAGGGAAGTTCGGAGCCGCCGACATCGTGACGAAGAAGGCATACCGTGATTTCCGGCTGCACATTGAGTTCCTTGTCATGAAGCCCGGAGGGAACAGTGGCGTCTACCTGCAGAACCGTTATGAGATTCAGGTGCTCGACGGTGACCGGACGAGTCACGGCATGGGGGCGGTCATCAACGAGACGGAGTCGCCCTACGGGGCCTATGCCGGGGCTGGGAAGTGGAATTCTTACGATGTGGTCTTCCGCGCGGCGCGGTTCCGGGATGGGCGGATGGTGGAGAAGCCGATGGTGACGATGTACTTCAACGGGAAGAAAGTGCACCGGAACGTGGCCATCAATCAGGTATGGGGCGGGCCGAACAGCGGGGTGGACGGGGGCAATGATGGCGGGCGGGGCATTACGGATTCGGCGCAGGGTCTCAAGCTGCAGTGCGAGGGGCACGACGTACGGTACCGGAACGTGTGGATCCGCGAAATGGATCTGGAGAAGGCGGACACGGATTTCTAGGAGCCCGTTGAAGAACACGGGCTGGCAGCGCGGCGAGGAATTCTTCCACCGTGCCACGGAGCGACCGCTCGTCCGGCGGACTGTAAAATCGGGATCCGCGGCCGGTTCCGGTACTTCAGCAGGATCCAGAGGGGTGCCATCCGGGAAAACCGTGGTGCCGCGCGATTTTGTCCCTTGGCAGACTGGGCAAAGCGGCGCAGCATGCTGGTGTCATGCTGCTGGTCATCGACAACTACGATTCGTTCACCTACAATCTCGTTCAGTACTTCGGTGAACTGGGGGCGACGCTGGTGGTGAAGCGGAATGACGAGATCAGCGTCGAGGAGATTGCGAGGCTCAATCCCGAGCGGATCTGCATTTCGCCGGGGCCGTGCACGCCGCGGGAGGCAGGGATCAGCAATGATGTGCTGCGGAAATTTGCTTCGAGCCGTCCGATTCTCGGCGTGTGCCTTGGGCATCAGTGCATGGGCGAAGTGTTCGGCGGGGAAGTGGTGCGGGCACCCCGGTTGATGCATGGCAAGACCTCGATGATTCACCATGATGGGAAGGGAGTTTTCGAGGGCCTCAGCAATCCCTTCGAGGCGACGCGCTACCATTCACTGATTGTCCTGGAGGAACGTTTGCCGGACTGTCTCGAGATTGCGGCGCGCACGCCCGAGGGAGAGATCATGGGATTGCGGCACCGGACGCTGCCGGTTCACGGGGTGCAGTTTCATCCGGAGTCGATTCTGACGGTTGAAGGCAAGCGGCTGCTGGAAAACTTTCTGAATCTCCCGGCGCACTGAGAACCTGCGGAAGCAGAAATGCGGAAGCAGAGGGGACGCGGCAGCCGATCCTGCTGGGACTTCCAGGAAGACACCAGTGCTCGGTTCGTGAAGGAAAGCATCCCCGGCGGGTGCTGGATCGTTTCCCGCGACGCCTGGGTGATCCTGCGTGCAAGGTGCCGGGAATTGGGGTCGACGGAACGGGTGGATGGCTCCATGGTTGCGGTCATGAGACGAATTTGCCTTGCGACCGTTTTTCTGGGACTGGTGGTGTGTCGTGGTCTGGCTGGACCGGTGGATGAGGGCCTTGTGGAGGTGCTGCTGGCGGTGGGAAGTGAAGGAAAGGGGAATGCGGAGGCATCGGCGGCGGTGCGGAAGATTGTGGAGAGCGGGGATGCCGGCACGGTGCCGGGATTGCTGGCGGCGATGAACCGGGCGGGGGTGGTGCCGGCGAACTGGATCCGGGGCGCAGTTTCTTCGATTGCGGCCAAGACGGACGGGAAGCTTCCAGCGGGGCCCCTCGAGGCATTTGCGCGGGACACGGGCAATCGTCCCGCGGGGAGGATTCTGGCGATGGAACTGCTGCGCCGCAGTGATGAAGCCGTGTGGGAGCGCCTGATTCCGGCGTTTCTGGACGATCCTTCCGCGGAATTGCGGCGGGAACCCGTGGCGCGCCTGCTGGCGTCGGCCAAGGGTGCGGGTGATGCGGGAGCACTGCGGAAAGCTCTGGGAGCGGCCCGCGACGAGGACCAGATCCGTGAGGCGGCTGATGCGCTGCGGGAGAAAGGGGAGACGGTGGACCTGCCGGCGCACTTTGGATTCGTGATGGAGTGGCAGGTGGCGGGGCCATTTGAGAATGACGGACGCCGGGGCTTTGCCACGGAGTTTCCTCCCGAAAAGGGATTCGATGCCACCGCGGTTTACGAGGGCAAGCCACTCAAGGCCGGAGAGCCGAATCCCGTGCGCTGGAAGCCTGCGGTTTCCGCCGATCAGTTCGGGCTTTTCGATTGCAACAAGGCGGTCGGAATGATCAAGGAGGCGACAGCCTATGCCCATGCGGTCTTCGAGTCGGCTGAGGAGCGCGATGCGGAGATCCGGCTCGGCTGCAAGAATGCGTGGAAGGTGTGGCTGAATGGTGAACTGCTGTTTGCGCGCGACGAGTATCACCGGGGCCGCGAGATCGATCAGTACCGGATGCCGGTTCGCCTGAAGCAAGGAGCGAATCAGATACTCGTGAAGTGCTGCCAGAATGAGCAGACCGAAACATGGACGGTGGAGTGGGAGTTTCAGCTGCGCGTGTGCGATGCCACGGGGACGCCGGTGCTGGCGGTGGGCAGAGCTGCCACTCCGCCAGCCGCGCTCGGCGTGCCGGAAAAGTCGGCGAAGGACTGAATGGCTGCACTGCCCCGCATTCGCCGGTGCCGGGACGGGGGATTTCTCGGGGCGGGGAACCATCCGACTTGCGCAGCGTGAATCGACCGTTATGGAACGAAGGGGCTGCGCAACCGCCCGTCCCCGTGTTTCCATGAAAATCCAACAGTCTCTGCTTCGCCTGTGTGCTGCCTTTGGCCTGGCGGTGGTGGGAGTCGGCTGCATCACTACCCCGGTTGCCCCGAGTGCCGGGACCCCTGTGGCGGCGATCGGCCCAGTCTATCCGGGAATTGGATCCTACATTGTCGCCGACGCCAATGACGGGCATGTGGTGCTGGCGCATCTGGCCGATCAGCGGAGGCCTGTGGCGAGTCTGACGAAGGTGGCGACGTCAATTGTCGTACTCGACTACCTGAACAGCAGCCGCGGTGATGCGGGAGAACTGATGACGGTGTCTCCTCAGGTGATGATGATGGAGGAGCGCGGGCCGCTCAATCTGGTTCCGGGTGACCAACTCACCGTGCGGGATGGGCTTTACGCTGCCATGATGGCAAGCGACAACGCGGCGGCCGAGACTCTCGCGTACCACTTCGGAAAGAAACTCGCGGCGGCAGGCATGGGGGGAGGCAATCCCATGGGGGCGTTTGTCGGCCAGATGAACGGACTGGCGCAGCGGCTCGGCATGCGGAACACCCGCTTCACCAATGCTCATGGTCTGGGGGCTTCGGGACAGGGGGGATATTCCACGGCGTCGGATGTGGCGCGCCTGACGATCATGGGGCTGCGCACGCCGGGGCTTTCCTTCTACAGCTCGCAGAATGAGCGGACCCTTGCAGTCATCCGGGGCGGCGCCCCGCGCCCCGTGCTGGTGAGGAACACCAACGAACTGCTGGGCCGCGCGGGCGTGGATGGCGGCAAGACCGGGACCACGGCGTCGGCTGGACCTTGCCTCATGGCCACTGCTCCGCGGGCCGCGACTGTGACAAAGCGCGCGGACGGCAGTACCGTGGTCGTGCCGAATCGCCTTGTCGTGGTGGTTCTCGGTGCAAATGACCGCTTCAACCAGGCATACACTTTGCTGCAGCAGGGCTGGCCGGCGTATGAACGGTGGCGGGCGGCGGGCAGCCCAACCGCCGCCGGGACAGCGCTCGGCATCACCACTCCCTGATTCCCAAATCTCTACTCACCCATAATTCCAATAACCAATCATGAGAATCGGTATCCTCAACAGCGGCGGCGATTGCCCGGGTCTGAATGCAGTCATTTACGGAGTTGTTGGGGCGGCCAACAAACTGGGTTGGGAGGTGATTGGATTCCGGGACGGATTCGAAGGGATGCTGCCTCCGGGAGATTATTCGGTGCTCGATCCCGACAAGATTTCGCACATTCTCAAACTGGGTGGGACCATTCTGGGGACGACCAACAAGGGGCATTTTGCGGCCAAGGTGGGGGAAGGAAACGTGATGCAGGTGCCCACGGAGATCATCGAGAAGGCCAAGACGACGCTCAAGCTTCTGGAGATCAGGGCTCTGGTGGTGGTTGGGGGTGATGGTTCGCTGACAACCGGGATGCAGCTGATGAAGGCCGGCATTCCGGTGGTGGGTGTGCCGAAGACGATCGACAACGATCTGGCAGCGACGGCGATGACGTTTGGCTTTGATTCCGCGGTGAGCACCGTGGTGGACGCCCTCGATCGTCTGCACACGACGGCCGACAGTCACAAGCGCGTCATGGTGGTCGAGGTGATGGGTCGGCACGCCGGCTGGATTGCGCTGTGGGGCGGCATGGCCGGCGGGGCCAATGTGATTCTGATTCCGGAGATCCCCTTTACATTTGATTCGATCAAGAAGGCAGTGGAGGCGCGGGAGGCCAAGGGGCTGCACAGCACGATGGTGGTGGTGGCTGAAGGCGCCAAACTTCCGGATGGCGGTTTGGTGACGAAGGAGAAGAGTTCTTCCGCCGAGCATCGGCTGGGCGGGGTGGGCGAGGCGGTGGCGCAGCGGATTGCGGAAATGACCGGAAAGGAGACCCGCTCGTGCACCCTGGGTCACCTGCAGCGGGGCGGCAGTCCGACGAGCCTCGACCGTCTGCTGGGCACACGGTTCGGGGTGAAGGCGGTGAAGCTGATCAAGGAAGGCAAGTTTGGCCACATGGTGAGCTACCAGGCGTATCACGTGGACAGTGTGCCCATTGAGGAAGCGGTGGAGAAGCCGCGCCTTGTGGATCCGGAAGGCGAGATCGTGGCGACGGCCCGGGCGGTGGGGATTTCGTTTGGCGACCGCTGAGGGGCGGTGGCCGGTCAGAGTTCCGTGCTGGCGTCTTCGCGTTCCAGCTTTCCGATTCGTTTCTTGAGCGATTCCAGTTCCACTGTGAGGCGGTGGAGGATCTGGTAGGAATCGTGCTGAGCGGTCTCGTCGGCGAGGTGGGGCACGGTCGGATGGATCTTCATGAGGAGGCGTGCGATGTCGCGGCAGGCGTCGCGGATCTGGGCGATGGCGGTCGTTCGGTCCATGGTGAGTGGAAGTGAGCGGGGAGCGGGAAGGGTGCAAACAGTTTTGCGAAATCCCAGCGTTGCAGATCGCGGGGGAGGTGGCTAGGCTCGGCCCTTTTTCCGCCGAAACTGCGTTCATCATGGATCCTTCAGAAGTCCCGTCCCTTTGTCAGGAGAGCTGCCGTCATGTACCCGGATGGGAAGGAGCCACGCCCGTGTGGGAGGCCATCGAGAAGGGAGGGTCGGACCGGCGGTATTTCCGGCTGCGGGCGAACGATCGGCCGGGCGGACCGGTCACCGCGATTCTGATGGTGTACACCGGGAACCGGCCCGACAATCTGAGTTTCTTTGCAGCGACGCAGGTACTGGAGGAGGCGGGGCTGCGGATGCCGAAGGTCTATGCCCATGATGCGGGCCGCCGTTGTGCGTGGCTGGAGGACCTGGGGGTGAATGACCTGTGGGACTGGCGGGAGCGGGAGGCCGGGCGGTTGTCGCTTTACCGGAGCACGCTGCGGCAGGCCGCGAAGATTCATGCGATTGAGCCGGAGGCGATCCGTGGGGCTTTGCGCGGGCAGCTGCAGCCCCCGTTTGATGAATCACTGTACCGCTGGGAGCAGGAGTATTTTTTCCGGGAGTTTGCCGGGCGGTTTTCAGCGGCCGGGGAGGCGGAACTCGAGGCCGTGCGGGATGGTCGTGAGCTTGCGGAGGTGCGGTCGCATCTGGCGGCGCTGCCGCGGAGGATGGTGCACCGGGATTTTCAGTCGCAGAACGTCATCATCCGTGAGGGTCGGGCGTGGCTCATTGATTACCAGGGGCTCCGGCCGGGATTGCCCGAGTACGATCTGGCATCGCTGCTGTACGATCCTTACGTGCAGCTGCCGGATGAGGAGCGACGGGAGTTGCTGGAGTACTACCGGGAGCTGACGGGTGGCGATGGTGGATTCGGGAAGGATGCGGCGGTGCTGGCGGGTTGTGCGTGTCAGCGGCTGATGCAGGCGCTGGGGGCGTATGGGAAGCTGGGTGTGGGAGACGGGAAGAAAGCGTTTCTGGGGCACATTCCGCATGCGCTGGAGAATCTGCGCATGGTGCTGCGCGCATCGGGAATGGTTCCTGATCTGCTGCGGGTGCTGGAGCTTCGGCCGGGAGCCGTGGAGGCGGCGGGGGGACCGCCGGGGGCGGCGTGAGGATCCGGAATACGCTGCTGTGGCTGCTGTGCGGGGGGATTCTGGGGCTATTGCTGATGCGGGAGCAGGAGCGCGGGACCTTTGTGGAGTGGGACGGGCGGCAGCGGGACCTGATGGCCCGCCATCCGTGGGCGGCCGGGTATGTGGCGGTGCGCGAACCGGCGGTGGTGCTGGGTCGGCTTGATGACCGGGACCGGGAAGAACGGGTATTCGAGCAATGGCCTTTGACCCAGGGAGACTGGCAGGTCCTGCTGCAGAATCTGAAGGATTACGGCCCGCGGCAGACCGTGGTGGGCAGTGGGGTGGTGGGGCCCGGGACAGCCGGGCTGGCGGATGCGGCGCGGGCGATTCGCGGGCTCACGGTGGCGGCTCCGGTATCCGCGGTGGCGTTGGGAGGCGGCAGCGGCTTGCCGTTGGATTGGCCGGTTCTCGAATGTGCGGGACCGGTGCAGGCGATTCCTGAGGTTGGGCGGGTTCTGCCACCCGCGTTGCCCGGTGCGCTGGGTGCGGGGGAACTGGATCTGGGGCAGAAAAGGGACCGCGTGGCGGTCGACGGGGAGAGTTGCCGGGTGCCGCTGGTCCTGAGGGTGGGAGATCGGGTGGTGCCGGGAGTGGTGCTGCGTGCGGTCATGGAATGGCAGGGGGTGAGTCCTGGAGAGGTGCGGGTCATTCCCGGGGTGGCGGTGCAGGTGGGTGCCGGCGTCCGCATTCCGGTCGATGCGGCAGGTGGTTTCACGTATCATCGTCCGTTTGCTCCGCGGGTGCCGGTTTTCGGGGCGGATCTGTTCTCCCTTCCGAAAGCGCAGGTGGAGTCGGTGGTGGGGGAACCGGAGCGGGCCCTGCTCGGGCGTCTGCCCGGATCACTGCTGTGGATCGGGGAGGACGATCTGGCTGGTCGGCGGTTGGTGACGGCGGATGGCGAACAGTTGTCGCCGGCCGCCGTCATGGCGCAGGCGGTGGCGGTGATTCAGACGGGGCGGTACGTGCAACCGGCCCAGCGGCGGCGGCAGTGGATGGTGGCGGGGATAGCGCTGCTGGTGGGTGCCTGGCTGATTCACTGGCCGCGCTGGCTGGTGCTTCCGGGGATTTCCGCGGCGGGGGCTGCGCTGGCGGCAGCCGGGTGGCATCGGTTTCACGTGGAGGGAGAATGGTTTCCCGCGATTCCGGCCGCCGGGGTTCTGGCCCTCTGCGGGCTGCTGGCATTTCTGCTGCCACGGGTCGCGCGTGCCGCAGGGACAGTGCCAGTGGCCGCGGGTGAGCCCATTCCGGACGCGGGTGCGAAGCCCGGAGAAATGGAACCGGTGCATGGTGGTGGTGAGGCTCCCGAGGCTGATGAACGGGAGGAGACGCCGGCAGGTCCGGTCGCCGTGGAATCGAACCCCGCGGGGACGTCGCCGGGGGGCAGCCAGCCGGTGGGGGTGCCGGTGATTCCGGTAGATCCCCGTGATGGTGGATCCGGGGTCGCTGCCGGTGGGGATGACAGCGATACGGAAGGGGGCTCCGGGGACGTTGCCATTGCTGACAATCACTCACTGCTGACGGAGCCGGAAAGCGTCTGCGATGCGGTTGGACAGAATGGTCCGGAGGCGGCCGGGGGATCCGGCGGGCGTGGATCCGGTGGCCGGAAGAAGCGGAAGCGGAGGTGATGGAGGGTCGGTCGGCAAGTGATCCGGGACGTCAGGACGCGTTGCTGCGGGGTGCAATGCTGTTTGACAGGGTGGCCGCGTCCGCGTCATACTGAAAGCCATTGCTGATTGACTTGATTTCAGATTTTACCCTCTTCGGATGAATGCTCTTGGATTCTTCATGCGCCGCCTTGCGTGGCAGTTTGGCATCAAGCAGGAGCGGGCGCGGTGGAGTGCGGTGACTCGTGAAACGCAGTTGCTGGCCGAGGCTCAGGATCTGCTTGGCAAGCTGGCGTGGCCGTCGATGGAGCAGGTCGAGGATGTCTCGGGAGAATACTGGCAGCTCAGCGATCTGGATGAGCGGCAGAAGAAGATGGTCGCGGAGTCCGAGCGGCTTACCGAGGAGAACGAAGAGGCCAAGGACCGGCTGTATGCCATCGAGGACGTTGCCGAGCGGAACATCGAGGCGATTCAGGCACGCAAGAAGGAGTTGATGGACAAGGCCGTGGAGATCATGAACGAGGTGGAGACCGTCAAGGAGCGCGATGGGGAGACCAGGCGGCGTTTCACGAGTCTGAAAGCCAAGCTCGACGTGCTCAAGAAGCGTGGTGAGGAGTATCTTCCGGAGGTTGAGAAAACGAGAGCGACGCTGGTGCGGCTCAAGGACGAGCACACGCACGATCTGGCGGAGATTGGCCGGCTGGAGTCCGATGTGGAGCGGTTGGAGCAGGGCGTGCAGCAGGTGGAGGCCGATGTGGCCGCCCGGCGGGAGCAACTGAAGCTGGAGACAACCGAACTGGTCTCCGAGATCGGGAAGCGGTCGAAGTACATTGCCGAACTGTCCGCCCGGATCGGAGCCGTGGAGAGCCGGAAGGGCGAGATCAGCTTTCTGATCGGACAGTACCTCAGCCGTCATCTCGACAGCCGGGACCCGCAGATTCAGCAGATTCTGCGGTCGTTCCGGCCGATTGTGGCGAGGATCAAGTCACTGAAGGCATCGATTCACTACAACCAGCGGCTCGCCCGGCGAGTGCCTCGCTGAGCGGCCGCTGGGAGTGAGAAGGGGCAGCGTTGGTCTTCCGCTGGTTCAGGCTTATTTCGGGAGTTCCGATACCTTGATGGCACGGTAGGCGACGGGACCGTGGTCGCCCTGGAAGAGGATGGGGCCTGTGGGGGCTTCCTTTCCGGAGAGACCGCCTGGGGTGGGGCCGGCGACTTCGATGTTTTCGTGAATGACCTTGCCGTTGAGTTCGATTTTCAGGAATTTGGCATTGGCGGTTTTCTTGCCTGCGGAATCGAAGCGAGGGGCCTGGAAGTCGATGACATATTTCTGCCATGTTCCGGGAGCGGTGGAAGCATTGAGTTTCGGGGCGCTGGCCCCGTAGATGCCGCCCATGTCGCCGGGGCCGGGATCGGTTTTGCCGAAGCTGTCGAAGACCTGGACTTCGTATTCGCCCATGACGTAGATGCCGCTGTTGGAGCCTTTGGGTACCATGACCTCGAGTTCGATGCGGGCGTCGCCCCATTTGGAGGAGGAGTGGATATCGATGCCTTTGCCGTGACCCGGTGCGGCATTGATCAGGGCGTCGCCGCCCGATTTGACGGCGAGGATGGCAGGGTTTGCGGAGTCGGGAGCGGGGCTGCCGACGGTCCATGCGGAGGCGTGGCCGTCGCGCTGCTTGACTTCCCAGCCGGTCGTATCCTTGCCATTGAAGGGTGCGTCGCCTGCCCAGGTGGCGGCGGTCAGCAGGGTAAATGCGAGGGAGGAGTGGATGGCGTGTGTTTTCATGGAAATGGGGCGATGGATGTTATGGTGGGGGGCGTGATTGGTTTTCAGGGCAGGGGCTTTTCAGGGCAGGGGCATATCCGAGGCGCGCTGGTAGGGCCCATCGGTGAGTTTGGCGATCTGCATGGTGACGTCGTTGAGGAGGCTGCTGGCACCGAAGCGGAACCATTCGGGCGAGAGCCATGCGGCCCCGAGGGTTTCGCGGACCATGACGAGATACTGGAGGGCTTCTTTGGCGGTGCGGATGCCTCCTGCGGGTTTCATCCCGACCATTTTTCCGGTGGCGAGGAAATGGTCGCGGATGGTTTCGAGCATGATGAGTGTGACTGGGAGGGTGGCGGCTGGCTGGACTTTTCCGGTACTTGTTTTGATGAAGTGGGCACCCGCCTGGATGGCGAGTTCGCTGGCGAGGCGGATGTTGTCCGGGGTCTGGAGTTCGCCTGTTTCGAGAATGACTTTGAGGTGTGCGGAGCCGCAGATGGCGCGGACCGCGGCGATTTCGTCGAAGACGCGGCTGTAGGCACCGGCGAGGAAGGCTCCGCGGTCGATGACCATGTCGATTTCGTGGGCACCGTCGGCGACAGCGTGGCGGACTTCGGCGAGTCTGGTCTGCAGGGGGGCTTTGCCGCTGGGGAAGGCAGTGGCGACACTGGCGACTTTGACGGGGGTGCCGGAGAGTGACTTCACAGCGGTACTGACGAAGGGAGGGTAGACGCAGACGGCGGCGACCGGGGGGCATCCGAAGCGTTCGTCCATGGGCTGCCTTGCTTTGGCGCACAGGTGCCCGACCTTGCCGGGGGTGTCGGCCCCTTCGAGTGTGGTGAGATCCATCATGGCGACGGCGAGGCGGAGCCCCGACGCCTTGGCTTCGTTCTTGATGCTGCGGCGGGTGAAGACACCGACCCTTTCCGCGAGGCCGGCGGCGTCGACCGGCGGAGGGGAGAGCGCGAAGGGAGCCGTGTGGCGTGCGGCTGGTTTGACGAGAATGGTCATGGGTTCGTCCGGGTGGCCGTGGTGCTCTGGTGGGTGGGATCGCACGACCAGGAAGAAGGCAGGAATGCGGCGAGTTCGATGAAGTCGGTGGAGCCCCCGGTGTGCCAGCGCAGCCGGACGACCGCCGGGTTCCAGGAACGGTGAGACCGGCAGCGGGCGAAGGATTGGCCGGCTGCCGAGGCGGGGTCGAGGCAGGCCACGAAGGAGAAGGGGGTATCGTGGGCAAAGGGATCGGCAATTTCGACCAGTTGCCATCCACCGATGCCTGGTTTGGCGGCCCGCTCGGCAAGTTCCGCCTGAGGGCTGGCCTCGCGGACGAGCACGTAGGCGTGCAGGGGGGTGTCCTGTGGGCCTGCGGGGTAATCGCGGAGACGGCCAGCGGGAGAGGGATGGGTCTGCTGGCCGAGGGCGGCGGCGTGGAGGCGGGGCCCGTCGCTGGTTTCCTCGATGAGGAAGCTGCGGGTATCCTTTCGGTTCTGGAGGATGACGAAGTAGCGGTCGGATCCTGGGATGCGGCGGAGACCGGATGGGGTGAGGGGGAGATTCGGGAGGTCGAGGGGGTCGGACGGGGTCGCAGGGAATCCTTCTGGTGCCGGGAGGATGAGGGCAGCAGCAGCGGGGTTGGCAGCGATCTGTTCAAGACAGGCTCCCGCGAGTGCAGAGGCTTCGGCTCTCCGGATGCGGTCCGGGGAATTCTCCGTGGCGATGAGGCCAGGGAAGTGCGGGGGCAGGTAGGAAGTTCCGGGGCGTGCCTGCGTTTGTCCGATGCTGGAGACCCACGCCGTAGCGGCGACGAGTCCGGCGGTGGAGGCTGCCACCGAGAGATCAATCCAGCGGCGGCGTTTCGGGTGGAAAATCCGCGGGCGTCGGTTGGGTGGGGATGAGATTCCGGGAAGTTGAGGCGAGTGGGCAGGATCGGGAGCTGCCGTTGCCACCGGGTTGGGGGGTGGTGGGAGTGAGGCCAGCGGGTCGGGCGGTCCTGCGGGTGCCGGAGCGGTGAGGATGGTGTCGCAGGTGGGGCACGATCCACGGGTCCCCGCGAGTTCCGGGGGAACCTTGAGGAGGGTGCTGCAGTGCGTGCAGCGGAACTGGATGGTTTCCGAGGATCGCTGGCCGGGGATCATCGAAGCGGGAAGTCGGTGGGTTGGAGGGCCGGACCCGGAGAAGGGAATTCCGGTCGGGGTTTGGCATGCTGCCGGGTGCCAGAGAAAAGTGCAAGGTTTCCGGTGTCCGGAATGGCGGTTTTCCGGGAGGGAGTCAGGGATACGGGAGGGCGGGGGCTCCTGAGCTTGACAGTGTGGCGGTGGATTGCGGAGCGGCGGCAGCGGGTTCCGGAGAGGATTTTTCCGAGGCGAGGGGCAGCCGGAGAGTCAGGGTGGTGAGATCGAGGTCCGATTCGGCTGACAGGGAACCGTGGTGAGCATCGGCGATCCATCTGGCAATGCTGAGACCGAGCCCGGAGCCATCGATGCGGCGGCTCTGGTTTTCGGGTCCGCGGTAGAATCGCTCGAAGATGCTCGGCATTGATTCCGTGGAGATTCCTGGTCCGGAGTTGGTGATTTCGACGATGGCCTCGCGGGCTGAGCGGGTGAGACTGATGCGCACGAAGCCGCCGGGTTCGTTGTATTTGACCGCATTGTCGGCCAGATTGAGGAGGAGCTGGCGGAGACGGTGCCGGTCGGCGCGCACCGTGACGGGATGCGGGGCGGAGCAGGTGACCTTGAGGTCGGATGCCTGTCCGAGCGCCGAAGTGTCTTCGGCGAGGTCGTGAAGGAGGGCGCTGAGATCGACCGGTTCCGGTTGGAGCACGACCTGGTGGGCGTCGGCCCTTGTGAGGAGGGAGAGGCCGGAGACGATGCGGTTGAGGCGGAGAGTTTCGTCCTGCCATGCGAGCAGTTGTTCGCGTTCGTCCTCCGAGAGTTTCGGGTTGAGGAGGGCGCGCTCGAAGCCGGTGTGCAGGATGGTGAGCGGAGTTTTGAGTTCGTGGGACGCGTGGAGCGTGAATCCCCGGATCCGTTCAAAAGACTCGGCGAGTCGGGTGGTGAGGTTATTGAGGACCCATGCAAGGCGGTCGACTTCGTCGCCGCTGCCCGTGACAGGAAGGGGTGCGTGAAGGTTATCGGTGGTGAGTTTTTCCGCGGCTTTGATCAGGTTCTGGACGGGTCGGAAGGTTCTCCGGATGAGGAGCCAGCTGAAGATGTCGATGACCGCCAGTGGAATGATGGACTTGATGACGATTTCGCTCAGGTGGGCGACCGGCGATTTGGAGGCTTCCTCCGGGTCATCGCTGTTGGGGAGGATGTAGAGATTCTGCCACGCAAAGAAGATCGTGACGAGAATGGCGATGTTGAAGAGGGCAAAATGGATGAACGTGAGCCGTCTCTGCAGAGAAGACGTCCCGCGCTGGGGAACTTGCTGGGAAGTGGCGTCGGGGCCTGTCATTCCCGGATCACATAGCCGATTCCGCGGGCTGTGTGAAGCAGTTGTCGGTCGAAACCGGTATCGATTTTCTCGCGCAGCTTGCGGATGTAGACGTCGACGAGATTGGTGCCGGGGTCGAAGTCGTATTCCCAGACCTCCTGGAGGAGCATGGAGCGCGGGCAGACAGAGCCCTGGTTGCGCATGAGGGTTTCGAGGAGGCGGAATTCGCGGGTACTGAGATCGATCTGGCGTCCGGCGCGGGAGGCGACCCGGGAAGCGACATCGAGCGAGAGGTCGGCGACGCGGAGGAGAATGGCCTTGGCCTCGCCGCCGCGCCGGGTGAGGGCGTGGAGTCGGGCGACGACTTCGCCCATGGCGAAGGGTTTGGCGACATAGTCGTCGGCTCCGGCGTTGAGGCCTTCGATGCGCTGGTTGACCTCGCCCCGGGCGGAGAGGAGGAGGATGGGGGTGCTGTTGGAGCGCTGGCGGAGTTGCTTGACGACGGAGATTCCGTCCATGCCGGGGAGCATGATGTCCATGACGACGGCGGCGAATGCCGAGGAGCAGATGCGTTCGACAGCTTCGTCTCCGCGCGAGGTTACTTCGACGGAGAAGCCGCTTTCGGAGAGTCCGAGGTCGAGAGCGCTGGCGGTGCGGGGTTCATCTTCGACGATGAGAATTTTCATGGCGGCGGGGAGGGCTGGGAATGCGGTGGATGCCGGGAAGCATCCACGATCATGGACTTGCCGAGATGGAATCCCGTAAAGGCGAGCGTGGTCAAGGGCGCTTGGTGCCTATGAATCAGTGTTAAGCTGCTCTTTTTCTGATGAGGGTATGTTTTCCGCAGGGGTATTGGATGAGGAAGGCGGCGAGGGCGAGGAGGGTAGTGTTGCGGAGGAAGAGGCCGGGGTAGGAAGAGGCAGCATTGCTGGAGCCGAAGCAGCCGCAGTGGATGTCGAGGCCGATGAGAGCGGAGCGTGCGATGGCGGCGAGGAAGGCGGTGAGCATGAGGGCTGCGAGCCATGAGGCACCGGTGGGGAGGAGACCGGAGAGGAGGGCGGCTCCTGTGAGGATTTCGAGCCATGGCAGGCACATGGCGAGCCATGCGGCCCATGGATCCGGGAGAATATGGAAGCCGCGGACGTCGAGGAGGAAGGCAGCGGGGTCGAGGGCCTTGAGGAATCCCGAGCAGGAGAAGACTGCTCCGAGGATGAGCCTGGCCGCGAGCGAGGCAAGCAGCCGGGAGCGGTGCGGGACGGGATGGCTCATGTGGTGACGAGGCCAAGGTTGGGGTTGATATCGGCTTCGAGCGGGGACGAAGCCCCCCTGAGGAGAAGGTGGAGCGCGGCGAAAGCGATCATGGCGGCATTATCCGTGCTGTGCTGTGGGGTGGCGCAGAGGAAGGGGAGACCGGCTTTCCGGCAGGCAGCGGAGAAGGCGTTGCGGAGGTGCTGGTTGCAGCTGACGCCGCCGCTGAGGCTGACCGAGGAGGCGCGGCAGGCCCTCGCGGCACCGATGGTTTTGGAGACGAGGATATCGGTGATGGCCTGCTGGAAGCTGGCGCAGAGGTCCGGGAGGACGGCCGGGAGAGAGTGGACGAGCTGGGGGAGGAGGTAAAGCAGGCTGGTTTTGAGGCCGCTGAAGGAGAACGAGTGGTCGCCGCTGTCGACCATGGAGCGGGGGAAGTCGAATGCGGCCGGGTTGCCCGAGCGGGCGAGGCGTTCGATTTCCGGTCCACCTGGGTAGGGGAGCCCGAGCATTTTACCGGCTTTGTCGAACGCTTCTCCGGCGGCGTCGTCCCTTGTGGAGCCAAGCACGCGGTAGTTTCCCGGGCCGATGAGTTCAACGAGGAGCGTGTGGCCTCCGCTGGCGATGAGGGCGACTCCGGGTTGGATGCCGTTGGGTTGGTGAATGAAGGGAGAGAGGAGGTGACCTTCGAGGTGATTGATGGCGAGGAAAGGCTTTCCGCAGGCAAGAGCGAGGGCTTTGGCCGTGGAGGTCCCGACGAGGAGCGAGCTGGCGAGGCCTGGTCCCGAGGTGGCGGCGAAGGCGTCGATGTCCGCGAGATGGAGGCCGGCATCGGCGAGCACAGCTTCCGTGACTGGCCGGAGCCTGGTCATGTGGCTGCGCGAGGCCACTTCCGGGACGACACCACCGAACGGCTGGTGTTCCGGGATCTGGGAAGAGATCCGCGACGCGAGGATCTGGCCATGGGCGTCGCAGACGGCGGCGGCGGTTTCGTCGCAGGAGGTTTCCAGGGCGAGGATGACAGGATGGGCGTGCATGGGCAGACGACTGGGAAGAAACGGCTGGGGCGGGAGTGGTGCAAGGACGGGTTGCGGGATGGGGCTTGGCAGGATGTGGAATGCAGGCTATGGGCGAGGATGCGTGCAGGTTTGGCCGGTGACACGGTGGCATCGTGGGCGGGTGAGGTTCGCCGTCTGGCGTGGCGGATCAACGTGGGGTGGTGGCTGCGGTGGTATTGTCCGGCGGTAGTGCTGACGGCAGTGGGCTTCGGAGTGATGGTGCTGCTGATGCGGTCGAAGGGAGTCGTGGATCTGTGGCGGGAAGGGTTGCTGGGGTTGGGGGGATTGCTGGGGGCGGGTGTCTGGGCGTGGTGGAAAGCGCGTCCGGATTTTGCCGGTGAGCGCGAGGTTCTCGTGCTGCTGGAGGACCGGTTGGGACTGTGCGGGGCGCTGAGTGCGGCGCGGGCCGGGTTGGTGGCCTGGCCGGAACGGCGTGATGGGCAGGAGGCGGTCGTACAGATTGACCGGCGCGTGCTGATTCCGCTGGTGGGTTCGGTTCTGCTGATGGCGGGGATGGTGTCGGTGCCGGCGGGGAAGCGGGCTCTGGCCGGGGAAGGCTTCTGGAAGGAGCCGTTGGCGCATGCGGAAATCCAGGCCGCGCTGACCGGACTTCAGGGGGTGGCCGCGCCGGAAGCGCTGGAGCAGTACGGTCAGCGGTTGGATGCGCTGCGGTCGCGTGGGATTAGTGAGCAGTATGGTCACGCCGGGCTGGAGGCGGCAGACCATCTGCTGGGCCGGATCCGAGCCGAGGCGAGGGAGCAGGCAGACCGGTTGGAGTCGCTTGCGGGATTGCTGCGCTTGCCCGCGACCGAGGGAGCCGGTGCGGGGGCTGTGGGGGAGGCGATGGAGCCCCGAGCCAGCGGGGCGGCACTGCGCGAGCTGCAGGCCGGACCACTGGGGCTGGGGCCTGAGTTGGGCCGATCGCTTGGCGGGATGGATGGGGATGCGGTGGGGGATCTGGGCCGGGAGGAGGCGGAGGAACTGGCGGGGCAGTTGGAGAGAGCTGCGGGAGTCTGCCGGGAATGCGCTGGTGGTGGTTACGGTGGTGGTTCCGGGGAGCCGCGTTTGGCCGCGGATGGGGAAAGCCGCGCGGATTCCGGGGGCGAGCCGGAGGAGGCTGGCGGCAGTGGATCCGGAAAAGGATCGGGGACAGGGGAAGCACCGCAACGCGAAGCTGAACCGAAGGTGGTTCCGCGGGGACCGCTCGAGGTCGTGGGAGGCGGGAAGGCCGATGGTTTGCCTGGGACGGAGGTGCTCGGGGAACGGGTTCGCGATGCCGCGTTGCGGCGGACGGACAGCGGACTGAGGCCCGGGGGCGGGGCCGCGGCGGGTGGGGGAGGTGAAGCCTTGCGCGGAGAGGTGCTGATGCCTGGTGAAAAGGCCGTGTTGCGGCGGTATTTCCGGTGATGTCAGTCCGGGATGGGGCGGCGGCCGAAAGCGCCGGCGAGTGCGAGGCATTCGTTGAGCGGGAGCATGCCGCCCGAGGGAGTGGGATCGGTCAGGCAGGCGGCCGCGGCACAGACGGCATAGTCGAGGCAGGAGGCGATCGGAAGATCGTTATGGAGACCGAGCAGCCAGCCAGCGGCAAAGGCGTCGCCGGCTCCGGTGGCACCCTTGATCCAGCCATCGGGGAGCTGCAGGGAACCGGCCCGGTGAATGGTGCCGGTGGCGTCCGCGCAGACAGCGCCATCGGTGAAATGAATGACGACCGTGCGGCGGACCCCGGCCTTGATGAGCGCGAGAGCGGCGCTGGCCGTGGCGTCCCAGAGGATGCCATGGGGACCGCGGAGGCTGGTTCCCGTGATTTTTCCGGCTTCGATTTCGTTGAGGATGAAGTGATCGACCCACGGGAGAGCGCTGAGGATGCTGCGGGCAAAGTCCGGGTGTTCGCAACTGACGACATCGGCGGCCGTGACGCAGCCTGCGGCCGAGGCGGCGGCGAGCACATGAGAGGCACCGCTGCGTCCGTCCGGGCCGACGGCGTCGAGTTGATCGAGCAGCATGAAGTAACCGAGGTAGAACAGCTTTGCGGTGACGTGGGAGAAGCTGAAGTGATCCCTGTGGAGGAGGGCATTGGCTCCGCGCTGGTGGAAAAATGTGCGGTGGCCGGTGGAGGCGACGGTAAAGGCGTCGGTGTAGCTCGTGCTGGCGGCCTGGGTGCGGTGGAGCTGGGTGGTGTCGATGCCGCGGGTGGAGAGGTCATCGTTGATCCACTGGCCCGTGGCGTCGGTGCCGATGAGCCCGGCTGCGGAAAGGGGAAATCCGCACCCCATGCCGGCGAGGTCCTTGAGGATGTTGTAGGGGCCGCCGCCGTTGGAGGGAGTTTCGCGCAGGATGCTCGCGAGCATTTCCTCCTGAGGGTAATAATCGATGATCTTGACGTGATCGACGATGAAGTTGCCTGCGGCGAGGAGTCCGCTGCGCGAGGAAGGCGGGGTGAGTGGCATGGGGGGCATGGGGGGCGCGGCGGTGGTCAGGAATTCCGGCCGAGGGCCGCGGCGATTTCCTTGAGGTAGGGGTAGCTGTAGATCCCGGTGCGGTGGCCGTCGCTGAAGGCAAAGGCGAGGGCGTAGCCTCCGACGGTCTGCCATGCGGTGACCCGGACACCCGGGTATTCCGTGCGGTCATCGCCGCCGATGCGGTGGCCGAGGAGGTCGCGTTCTCCGGCAGTTTCTGCGGAGGGACTGAAGGCACGGAGGCGTTCCATGGGGAAGAAGTCCTCGGTGCCGTCCGACCAGCGGATGGCAATTTCCGAACCGATGGCCTGGATGTCTTCGGGGTGTGGCATAGTGGCAGGGTAAGTGCAGCGGGGTCTTTATGCAGCGCCGTTGCCGAGGCAGCGGGCCGCGTGGCGAGCGAAGTAGGTCAGGATGAGGCTGGCTCCGGCACGGTGAATGGCAGTGAGCGATTCCATGATCATGCGGCTTTCGTCGAGCCATCCGGCGGCGGCAGCGGAACGGATCATGAGGTATTCGCCACTGACCTGATAAGCGGCGACGGGCAGGGAGGTGGCAGCGTGGAGATCGCTGATGATGTCGAGGTACAGGCCGGCGGGCTTGACCATGAGGATGTCGGCTCCTTCCGCCTCGTCGAGGGCGGCTTCGCGGAGCGCCTCGCGCCGGTTGGCGGGATCCATCTGGTAGGTTTTTTTGTCGCCCGAGCGGGGTGCCGAGTCGAGGGCACCCCGGAAAGGGCCGTAGCAGGCGCTGGCGTATTTGGCGGTGTAGCTGAGGATGCCCGTGGAGGTGAAGTTTTCGGAGTCGAGTGCCGAGCGGATGGCAGCGACGCGGCCGTCCATCATGTCGCTGGGCGAGACGATGTCGGCTCCGGCGCGGGCGTGGGTGAGGGCCTGACCGCAGAGGATTTCGATGGTCTCATCGTTGAGGATTCTGCCGTCCGGGCTGAGCAGTCCGTCGTGGCCGTCGCTGCTGTAGGGATCGAGGGCGATGTCGGTGATGATGCAGAGATCCGGGAGGTGGTGTTTGAGGGCGCGGACAGCGGTGGGAATAAGGCCTTCCGGGTTGAGGGCTTCCTCCGCCCGAGGGGACTTGAGGGAATCGCCGATGCGTGGGAAGAGCACGACGCTGCGGATGCCTTCGTCGAACGCTGCTCCGGCTTCCGCGACAAGCCCTTCGAGGCTCCAGCGGTGGCAGCCCGGCATGGAGGCGATCTCCTCGTTGGCTTCGTTTCCGCTCAGGAAGAGAGGGTAGATGAACTGTTCCGGGTGAAGCCTGGTTTCCCTGATCAGGCCGCGGATGGCAGCGGACTGGCGGTTTCTGCGGGGTCGGATGGGAAGGTTCATGGGGGACAATGGGGCGTGCGCGGGGTGGGAGTGCAAGCCCGGGGAGGGGCGATGGAGCCGCCCTCGAGGAAAGCGAGAGGGAAACGTTTGTGGCGGTTCTCGGGCCGTCCGCGGGCCACACTGTGGACCCATCGGGTGATGAACTGGACCATGAGAGAATCGTCGCCCGTGAAGTGGGCGATGGCAGGTTGATGCCATGGCATCCAGTGATCGCGCCCGAGGCAGACGAGCGAGACGTCGCGGCCAGCCTGGAGACCGCGGCCGGAAAGGAACGAGAGGGTAGCGACCAGCCACGTGGTGTATGTGACAATGATGGCGGTGGGTGGGGTCAGTTGGAAATTGGCGTTGAGGAGTCCGTGGACGCCTTCCGGCGTTTCGCTGAAGGAGGGCAGGTGGTAGGAACCGAGGGACACGCCGCAGGCGGCCAGTTCCCGCCTGAGGACGTCAACGTACGGGTTGAGCGAAGCCTCCCGGAGAAACTGCGGCGCAAGGAAGACGATGCGGCGGTGTCCCAGATCCGTGAGTCGGCGCACGGCACTCTGAAAGGGTGTGATTGTTTCCATGGCCGTGCCCGCAAGGGGGAGGTCATCGAAGACGCCGCCGAGCGCGAGGGTGGGCGTCGGGCGCGACGAGAACCATGTCAGGATCTCCCGCTTCCCCCCGATCACGATCCATGCATCGGCCTCGATGGACGAGACCGAGCGCTGAATTCGTTCCGGGTCGTGCTGGAGGCGGCTCTGGGGCCGGGGGGCGATGTGGCAGATGTGTCCCGCCGATTCGAGGCGGCTGCGCAGCTGCATGAGAGACTGCTGGAAGATGCCGTCCTCGTCCTCGATGCGTTCGCCTGGGAGAATGACGATGCGGAGAAGGCGCCGCGGAGGCTCGGCATCCGAGGTGGCCGGGTGGCGGATGAGCCGCGGTTTGCCCGGCCCGGTATTCTGGATCCAGCCTTCCGATTCCAGTTGGCGCAGAGCCACCCGCATGGTGACCGGCGAGATGTCGAGTTGCCGGGCGAGGCTGGCGACGCCCGGGAGCGGCCCCGTGAGACGGCGTTCCCGGAGAAGCGAGCGGAGGTGGGCGGCAGCCTGTTCACTGGCAGAGAGCCGGTGGTGCGGGGAATCCATGAGAACCACTAGGATGATTTTTGTCCGGGTTTGCAACCCGAAAAAAGTTGGGCGGAACCGTACGGTCCTGGTACTGTCCCCCAAAGTCGGTCGCCGGCTGATGTTTCCCTAACGTGACTGGTACTCCAGAGATTTCGAAAAGAACAGGCAAAGGTGTCATCGGCGTGACCGCCTTCACGTTCGCGACGTCTCCGTCGGGAGCTGATCTTCTGAACGAAGCGGCTCCGGACAGCGTTTAGTGAGCGACCACAGATTTTTCTGCAGACCTCTGCAACTCCCGAAACCCAGCAATTGAACCAGAAACCATGAAAAAAACCAGCAAAACTCCGATGATGCGGCACCTGCTGCTCACACTGCCCTGCCTTGCGGTGGCCACGGCCCGAGCGGGCGTCATTGTCAGACTCGATGCCGGCGGGCTTCCGCTGGGACCACTCACCACATGGGAGAACATCGGATCCCTTCCCGGCGACTTCACTTCGGTGGGACAACCGACCGTTGCTTCCGTGGCCGGCGTGAAGGCTGTCACCCTTGGTGGCAATGCCGACTATCTGGTCGGGCCGATTGCTCCGGATGGCATCAGCGGGGTGAACCCGAACCGTTCCGTGGAAGTGTGGGCCTACAATCCGTCGGTGGCGGATGAAGAGACCCTCGTGGGCTGGGGACACCGCGGTGGACCGGACGGCACGAATTTCTCGTTCAACTACGGAGCCAACGCGACGTGGGGAGCGGGCGGTCAGTGGGGCGGCCTGGCCGACATCGGCTGGAACATGCCTGGTGGCTCGCCTGCGGCGGGAGCCTGGCATTACCTGGTGCTGACGTATGATGGCAATGGCCAGCCTGGCGCGGGCTCCTGCCGAGTTTATTCCGATGGCGTGCTGCGGAACACGGAGTTCCAGGGCAACATCAACACGCACCTCGGTCAGGCGATCCTGATCGGAGGACAGAATCAGGGCCCGGGTGTCCCGGGAGGATTCAATTCCGGGCTGAGCATTGCCCGCGTGCGGGTTCACGATACCGTGCTGACGGATGCCGAGATTGCGGCGAAGTATCAGGAAGAACTGAAGCAACTGTTCCCGCTGGCCTTCCTGACGGGATCGAAGGTGAAGGACACGAGCACGTTCTGCTTTGAGGTGACCGATCAGGCCCCGGGCAGCGTGACCGTTCCTTCGAGCTTTACGGTGACGGCTGGTGGCGTGCGGGCTGGCTGGCAGGTTCTCGGTGGCGAAGGCATCCTCAACGGATCGATCACCACCCCAGCCATTCCGGTGGCGGCGGGCGGATCGGCGACGATCACCCTGAAGCACCGCTACAACTTCGAGGGCGACCTCTGGGATGGCGGAGTCATTCAGGTGAGTGTGAATGGCGGAGACTTCACCACGGTGGAAGCCGGCAGCTTCACAGCCAACGGCTACGCCGACGGGACGCTGATTGGAAACCATGTGCTTCAGGGGCAGCAGGCCTTCAATGCGGCTTCCCCTGGTTTCTCCAGCGGTACGTACATTGATTCCGTGGCGACGGTTACGGGAATTCCCGCAGGCGCGACCGTGCGGTTCCGCTTCCTTGGAGCGTGGGACGAAGCTGTGACTCCTGACGGGATCGACTGGCAGATTGTCGGCGTGAAGGTGGCGGCGGGAGCGGCCACGGTTCTCGATGAAAACTTCGTCAGCGGCAACGGTGGCTTCACTGCGGAATCCACTGCGGCCGGTGGCACGTGGAACTTCATCTCGGGCGACCAGCCCGTGCTGGGAACTCTCCAGACCACGAAAACGGGTGGGGTGACGACCATCTGTGCACCGATCGCCTGGCTGGGCGGCCGCGATTATTCCTTCACGATCCGCGGCAAGGATGAAGCTGGGCGCGACCTCGTGTACGAGACGAAGATTCAGACCCCGGTGGCTCCGGTCGCTCCGGCCCGCGACTGGCCGGTCACGCTGCCAGGTCCCCGGGGCACCGCCAACAGCTGGGGAGTGCGCACCTTCCTGAACGACGGCGTGTTCCCAGCCGACAACATCAATCTGATGCTGGACTTCCTCGTCAATCAGTCGTCTGACCGGACACCTGAGCTGAGCCCGTCGAATGTCGTGGACACGCAGGAACCGAACCTGAACTTCTACGATCCGGCCACGAATGGCGCGAACAACGGGGTGATTCCGGGGGGGCGTCCGTTCCCCGGGGATGCGCTGTCGACCGCGAACAACGGGGGAACAGGACGTGACGACAACAACGTGATTTCGGTGGCGCAGGGCACCATCGACATCACGGAGAAGTCCGACTACACCTTCAACATCCGCGGCGATGACGGCTTCATGTTCCGCATCAAGCGGGCCGAAGGTGGAGAAGCGCCCAAGTGGGTGGCAGTCAACGGTCCCTCGCAGGTGGACGGAACCCAGCAGAACATCCTGTTCTTCCCGAACGGGACCGGTGACACCAACACCCGCGCGGTCATTCACCTGACCCCCGGGAAGTACAAGCTCGAGTATGCCACCTGGGAAGGCGGCGGCGGCTTCTGGTACCAGATCAGCGCAGCCAAGGGATTCTTCCTGAGCGATGGAGATACCCCCAACTGGCGTCCGGTCGGTTATGTTTCCCAGTGTCCGGATCCGATTCCGTATCCGTCGATGGTGGGCAACTGGACCGTGCAGAGCACGATTCCGGGGGAACTCACGCAGGTTGACCTCGATGGAGCCGATGCAGCTGTGGACCGTGCCCTGGCTGCCGATGCAGTGGCCGCGACCTCGAGCTGGGGACAGATCAACTTCTTCGATCCGCAGAGCGGTGGACAGGGCCGGATTCCCGGCGACGTGCCATGGCCGCGGAATACGGAAGCCGACGACAACCGTTATGCCATGCGCATGACGGGCACGCTGCGGATTCCGGAAGCCGGAAACTACCTGATTGGCTTCCAGGGGGACGACGGCACGAAGATCACGGTCGGTGGCAGCCACAACGGGTTCTCGGCTCTCACGGAGAACATCACCAACGCTGGTGTCATTGGACGCAGTGCTGACATCCTGAAGAATGCCGGCAGCGTCGGTGCTGCGGGTGACTTCAACGGCAACACCTCGGCAGTCTTCCAGCAGGATGGAGCCCTCGCCGGCAGCACGGACAAGGCGATCGCGGTCAAGGCCGCGGATCCCGCCAAGACGCGGGTTGCCTACACCCCGGCGCTCAATCCGGCTGGTGACTGGACGGCGGAAATCTGGGTGAATCCGAGCGAATCCGCACCGGGATCGGGAATCGTTCCCGCGGGCTTCACCTGCCCGTACTCCAGCGGTAACTTCGGCGATCCCCGTTCGGGATGGCTGATCTACATGGAAGGCACGCAGGGCTGGAGCTTCCGTGGGTATCAGAACCTCGGCCTCGGCACTGCCTTCCAGATCGACACCGTAGGCCTCCAGCCGCAGCCGAATACCTGGTACCACGTGGTGGGAACCTGGGAATCGGTGACCGGCACCGCCCGCCTCTTC
>JBIICE010000164.1:0-9287 GCA_044239025.1 Verrucomicrobiales bacterium | reverse complement strand
GTGAAACTCGGCCACGGACTGAAAGTTGTGTTCAGCATAATCGGAGCTCTACCACGCACACAATTGCCTCATCGGCAAGCCCCGGAAGGCCTGGCGGAACGCTGCTTCCCCAAAACAACAGAAGGCACCCCCAGCCCGGAAGCGCCTTCTCTCACCGGGATTCCCCGTATGACTGACGGACCCAGCCGGGCCCGCGCCACCTCAGATCGACCACTTGTCGTTCGCCCGCACCACCACCGCAGGGTTGCCGTAGGCAATCACTCCCTCGGGAATGCTCTTCGTAACCACGCTGCCCATCCCAACCCATGAGTTCGCCCCGATGGTCACCCCATCCCGGATCACGGCCCCAGCCCCAATCATGACCGCCCGCCCGACCACCACCCGGCTTGCCATGCAGACGCCCGGACTGATGTCGCAGAAATCCCCTACCTCGGCATGATGGCCCACCGATGCATTCCGCTTCACGGTTACACCAAAACCCAGCGTCGCTTCGGTCGAAATCACCACCCCGGGCTCAATGAGGCAGCCAGGCCCCATCCGGGACGATCCCGCCACGTAGGCCCGCGGATGAATGATCCGCGGAAATGCCTCCCGACCCACTCCCGCAACCTCGCCCACATAGCGCAGACAGGCATCCTTGCCCCGCGGAAACGTCAGCCCAAAGGCCATCGGGGCTTCCGCCAGCCCCGAGGTGTCACCGAATTCATGCGGCACATAGTTCCACACAAACTCACCAGCACCACGCAAGGGACTGCCCTCGCAGGAAATATTCCGGTACAAATGGAAACAATCCGCCAATCCCGACTCCAGTGCCATCTCGCAGACCACCGGCAGATAATTCCAGTCGTTTCCTATCAGATTGATGATCGCCTTCATGGTTGGTCCGCGTCGTTCATGCCGGAAAAATGCCGGGGCCCGACCGGCGCCGCCAGCACCACCTGACGGAATTCAGCGCCGGTCATGACCCGCTGCTCCATCTCTTCCATCAACCGATGCACGCGCTTCAGCAGCTGGGAATTGGTCGCCAGCTGCCTGCGCCCCCGGTCGTAATGAAGATTGTCCTCAAGTCCCACGCGGATGCCGACGCCCTGAGTGATCGCCATGCCATGAGCCGTGAGCTGCGCCCGGCCGATGCCGCCCACGGAGATATATCCCCCATCAGGAACCGCCTGCAGCGCCGCCGCAAATTCCCCTGGTGTCGCCTGCATGCCGGCGACGTTGCCGAAAATCAGATTCCAGTAGTGCGGCCCCCTCAGCACCCCCTTTCGGATCAGGTATTTTCCGTAATTGATCATCCCCAGATCAAAACACTCCAGCTCCGGCACCACGCCCCTCTCCCTCATGCGCTCCGCCAGACGCGCAATCATGGCAGGCTCGTTGACCGATGCCTGATTCGGAAAGTTCAGTGAGGACAGCGTCAGCGAACAGAGGTCCGGACGCAGATCGAGAACCTCGGCCCGGCGCTCGAACTCGGGCCAGTCCCGCCCGGAACTGCTCCCGCAGATGATGACCTCAGGACAATGCCGGCGGACCCCCTCAAAGATACGCCCATAGACTTCCACGGCACCGGTCGGCGTGCCGTCATCCAACCGGGCATGCAGGTGCGCAATCGTAATGCCGATCCCACTGGCTTCGTGCACGCATTCCACAATTTCATCGACCGAAAGGGGAACATGCGGACTGTGCTGACGCCGCGGCACCATCCCGGTGGGACAGAAGTTGATCGCTAGTGGTGACATCGACACGGGCATGAACTTGACTCCAGCTACGCCCACGGTCTCCGGTAAAGCCCGAGGACGGTGGCAGCGCTCGTGACTGTGATTGAAGCCCCCAGGGGCTGCCTCAGGACTTTTCTGCGGCGCGCTCCTGAACCCTCAAGAGAGCCGCGGCAGCCTCACGGTATTCCTCCGACTCCGGATCGTACCTTCGCAGCTTGAACTCGGATGGTCCATCGTATTCCCCATGCCATGGCCAGCCAACTGCCGCAAACTTCTCCCGGAGCTGACCATGCAGCTGCCGGGGTTCGCGGCAGAACTCGTCATGATCCAGCCGCACCACACGTTCCGCAGGGAAGGCCCCGAGCTGCGCCGCAATCCGCTGGTTCGTGAAATGCACCTGCCCGGCCACCTGCTCAATCGGGCTCAGTTCCCGGAGCCACCCGTACTCCGGTGGGCGGACGCTGATCCATTCCTGCAGATCACCGGCCACCATGGACCGATGCGCGAGCAGCGACACCACATTGTCCGGCTCATCCCGCACGGTATGGATGATCACCACCCGGCGGTGATCAAGAAACAGCCCCAGGTGATACTGAATCAGCATCGCTTTCACCGCCACCGGTGCCCCAAGGGCCCCGCCAAACCGCCGCAGGCCTTCGAGGAATCCCCCCGTATCGCACCGGGCCAACTGCTCCGGCGCCAGTTCCTCCCCAACCGTCACCGGAAAGAACTGCCGGAAATAAAAGGAAAATTCGTGAGGAGCCAGCAGCCCCACCGTCTTGCCAAAGGACGAAGCAAAACCATCCGCCTGCTGTCCCAGCGACAGCTCATCCCGGAAGCCCAGACATGGATCCGTCAGGAGACGCTGCAGCATTCCAGCAAATAGCGGATTGGCCGAAAACCGCGCTGCCAGATTCGACGGCACGGCAAGCCCCACCGCACGAAGCCACTGCAGCAGAACCGTGGTCCCGCTCCGGGGCGCACCGACCACCAGCACCACAGGACACTCTGCTTCCACAGGCTCCCGGAAATTGCTTTCTCCACGGCCCACCAACTCATTGATCGCACACAGGAAATCATTGACTCCCGCCGCCGCTGTGAATCCGGAGGTTCGCTTCATGTCAATCAGTGCAACGGGCAACGTCAGCCCGATAGTCAGCCGCCAACGGAACGCGCAGGCAGCAGCATGTCTCCCTTCGATGCCCACTGGTCCGGCGCACAGGTAAACCACTCCGTGCGGAATGGTTTCCCCATGGACCATGCCAGCAGGGCCGCGGGGACATTCGCTCCAGCAGCCTGCGAAAACGGATACCCACCTCCAAATCGCGCATTCATTTCCAGAATCACCTTCCGCCCATTCCCGCACATCACATCACAGTCGAGCATCCCGAAATGGCCCAGCGCCGCCCCGATCTGCCGCCCGATTTCGCTGAGTTCCTCATCCACCACCGTGACCGCCCGGTCGGTCTCCCCGGCTCTCATGCCAAGTTTCCGCCTCGCCATCACACCAGCAGGCTCGCCGTGAAAATTGTTCACCACATCCAACCCCATCTCCATCGGACCAAGACATTCCTGGATGATCAGTTCTGCCCCCGGAACATGCATGTGACTGAAAACCGAACGCCTCAGCCTGCGACGGCCCAGAAACCACGTTGCTTCCAATTCATCGAGATCATGCACAATCTCCACGCCTACCGAGGCAGATCCGCAGCGGGGCTTGACCACCAGAGGAAATTTGACCGTCCCCGCATCCAGCGCTACCGCAACGGCTTCAATCGTCCGGAAGGTGGCCGGGGAATCCAGTCCCATGAGCCGCAGGAATTCCGCCGTCATCCACTTGTCCTTGCAGATCTCGACCACCTCCGGAGACGACACCATCGCGACGGTCCCAATTTCACTGAATCGCTCGCGGGATTCCGCCAGGCCCGGAAGTTCAAAATCGTTGAGCGGTACCAGCAGGCCAATCTTCCTGCTGCGGCAGATCTCAAGCAGACAGTCCACATACCCGGGATCAAGCACCCCCGGAACCAACTCGCACCGGTCCGCGACGCGCAGAGCGGGAGCATCCAGCGACATGTCCGCCGCATAAAGCAGGCCCTCTCCGTTGAGAGCCTGCCGGAAGGACTCGGCCAGCAGTGTTCTCCGTCCCGCACAGGTCAGCAGCACGTTGCAGTGCCCGGGAGCCGCGCGCCCCTGCGTCCTCCCTGCCAGTGAACCATCTGCCACGAAATCGTTCATTCTGCCTCCTTTGTGGCGCATCGGTATGCCGGGAAAAAGTCAGACCTCACCGGCACCAGTCCTTTCGCGACGTTCCACGCTGACCTGCGTCGGCAGGCGTTTTCATAGGCCTCAGGATTCACCACCCAGCGCCATGTGCGGAATTCGTGACGTCCCCCACTGAAGCCAGCCTTGAACTGGAACAGCGGATTTTCCGGCTGCGGTGAGGTTCCGCCGCCCAGATGCAGGACCCGGCAGCCCCGCTCCCCGGCCCATCGCCGGATGTAGTCATACAGCACCCGTGCCGGCGACAACACGAGCGCCTCGCTCCGCACACAACTGATGAACCCCTGGACAATTCCCTTCCATTCCGTGAAAAGCGCTGTCGCCACCAACCTTCCGGCGTGACGCACCCCAAACAGATGCAGTCGGTCGCCAAGGGCACGGCGCAGGGCCAGATAATAGCTATCCGGATAACGGAAAATGTCAGCGGCCCCCACTCTGTCCATCGTTTCCCGGTACATGTCGAGGCATTCAGGGAGGTACTCGCCGTAATCAAGCTCACAGCCCTCCTGCCCCTCCCGCCATGCCTGGCGGAGGTAGCTGCGCAGCCGCGGACGACAGTTCCAGAACTGTTCCGAGGGAGGAAGCGTCAGGTCAATGGAGACCGTCGGCTGCGCAAAGTGTGTCGACCCCACCCCTTTCAGCAGTTTTTCCTGACAGAGCATGGGATTAAGCTTGGAAAACACAAAGACCACCTCCAGTCTTTCCATTTCCTCCGCAAGCGCCCGTTGAAAGGATCGGACCACTGTCTCCGGCAGGTTCGCCCGCGAGGACAGTGGTCCCGCGTAGTCCCCCACGGAAACCGCATCCAGACCCGTGCAGCCATCCAGACCTGGAACGTGACCAAGCGGACGGAGCAGCAGTGGCAGAGCCACGAAGTCGCTGCCTTCCCGGTAAACAAAAAGCCTTGCCGTGCCGACGCCCTGTTCCTCTGCATGCCGCCAGAGCTCTGGAAGCTGATACCAGTCGCTCTCCCCAGCCTCATCCACGAGATGCCGCCACGCCAGCTCGTCACCGCTCCCCAGCACGGCAAAACCAGGCGGGCCACCCACCGCTCCGAGCGGTCGCATGCTGTTCGGCTTCCCTGGCTGCAATACAGACATGTTCAGTTGATCGCCCCGAGCAGTTCAACTCCCGATCTCGGCCGCAGCAGGTTCGCGGTCTCCCCTTCAAGCGAAACAATCGCCGGGATTCCCTGAATGAACATGGAAGACATGCTCAGGGCGTATGCTCCTTTCTGCGCCAGTATCAGCAGATCGCCCACCGCGAGGGGTTCCTCGAAGCCCTCGATCCAGCGGTCAAGGTCCATGCAGCTGTTCCCATAGACCGTCACGGGCGGAGGAACCTGCTGGCGCGCAGCCACAGCGGGAACCCGGAAACAGGCCGGACGCGTCCCCGTGCGCATCGGGTTCGCACAGAAAAAGGTACTGTCCACCACAGCAAGGGAACGGCCACCCACCATCTTGACATCCTCCACCCGTGTCAGGAAAACCCCGGTGTCCGCCACCAAACCCGTCCCCGGTTCGCAGTACAGCGTCACATCCTCGTCAGGGAAACGCCGCTTCATGGCCGCTGCCATGCCGACCCCGTATTCCTCCAGGGCAGCCACCGCATACGGCAACTGCTTCCTCACTTCTTCCGGCATCCCGCTCGCCAGCCCGCCGCCGCAGTCAAGGAACTCCAGTGGTCCACCACCCAGAAGCCCCCACGCGTCAGCCAGAAAATCAATGCGCTCACCGAAGCCTGCCACGCTCCGGTCATCGCTCAGATGAAGGTGCAGTCCGCACAACGGCAACCCGCCGCCAGCCAGGATCGTCCGCACGGCTGCCAGCTGATCCGCATCGCCCAGATCCACGCCAAACCGGCTCGGGCCCCGCTGATGACTCAGCCTCGGATTGATCCGCAGACCCAATCGCGCCCGGAGCCGGACACCACCCCGCACCAGCGCCTGCATCCGCTCCAGTTCCGCAACGGAATCCGCAATCAGAATGAATTCTCTTGCCATCAGTTCCCGGAGCATCGCCTCGGTCTTGCCCGGACCATTGCAGAGAATCTCCCGATCCGGAATCCCCAGCGCCCCCGCATGCGCCAGTTCCAGCAGCGACACCACCTCACTCAGCGCACCCGCCGCCCTCGCCGCTGCAATCACCGCCTTCCCATAGTTAGCCTTGTACGAATAGGCCACCTCGGACCGCCCGTACACTCTCCGCATGGCCTTCCGCAGCCTGCTCACATTCCGCCCCACCATCTCCGGATCCACCACATAGCACGCACCCCCAGCCAACCCGCAGACGTCATGAAGCACACCGGCGGGCATTCCGCGGACCTTATCGTAAAGGGTCATCGCCGGAGCAGTGGCCATGGCACTCTGCGCACAACTAACCTCACCGGATGGCACCGATGACCGTGGTTCGGTGGAACTCATAGATATTTGTCACCGGGTTCACGCTGCCGGACGACGCGGCATGGATGACCGTAAGCCACCACCCGGGAAGGAAGGTCCCGTGTCACCAGGGAGAGACTGCCCACCACCGTGTCCTCCCCCACACCAATGCCATGATGGATCATCGAACCCATTCCGATGGCGGTTCCGGAACCGATGGTGACCCGTCCGCCCGTCGCGGCCGTGGGTGCGAGCGATGCAAAGCCCCCCATGCTGGCATGGTGATCAAGCACTGACCGAGTGTTCAGAATGCAATGCGAGCCGATCAAGGCCTTTGCAGATACAACCGCGCCAGCACAGATCAGAGCGCCGTCACCGACCAATGCCGTGCGACTTACGCACGCGTTTGGATGAATCACGGCGGCAAACCGGATTCCCGGATACTTCCGGCATAAAGCATCGACGACCTTCCGTCGCGCACCATTGTCGCCGATGGCAACATGCACGGCTCCTTGCTTCTGAACTTCCATCCAGTTCCCGATAACGTCGGGATTACCCAGAAATGGTCCGTAATCAGCCACCTCGCGGCCATCCGCCCGATCATCCACGAATCCGGAAATCCGATAGCTGGCAACGGCCGCTTCAGCCACCACGCAGGCATGCCCGGAGGCACCCACAATGAGAAGATCCACCATATGGCTCGCTTTCATGACTGCATACCGCGTCTCTTAACCCCGGGCGGCATCCGATGTTCCACTCCTGAATGATTCTCCAGAAACTCCCGGAACCTTGCCGCCAGGGCATCTCTGGAAAATTGAGCTTCTCCGAGCCGGCGCGCTGCCGCGCCCATGCGGCCGCAGGCTTCCGGATCGGAAGCCAGCGTTTCGAGTGCGTCTGCCAGTGCGACCGGATCACCGGGAGGCACCACAGTACCGCATTGGGCTTCGGTGATCATACCAGCGAGCCAGCCGGGGTAGTTGTTCACCACGGGGATGCCCGCAGCGAGATAATCGAAGAACTTGTTGGGGGAGGTTCCCCGGTAGAATGCAGGAATGTCCGCAAGGAACATGAGTCCGCAGCCCAGCGATGCCGTGATCGCTGCCAGTTGTTGCTTGGGCATGGAGGGCAGAAAGATCACGTTCTGCAGTCCATCGGCACGCGCCTGCGCCATTAATCTCGGTTTCTCGGAACCTTCCCCGATGAGCAGGAACTTCACGCGGCGGTTGCCGCGACGCTGCAGTTCTGCCGCTCCCGCCAGCACTGCGTCCAATCCATTGGCTCTGCCGTGCGCCCCGGTGAATCCCGCCACAAAGTCTCCGGGCTCGACGCCGGGAACCTCAATGGGACCGCGCAGCCCGGGATGGAAAATATCAAGATCGCATCCGTTGGGAACAAGGGCGACCGGATGCGCATCCGGGGAACGCCGGATGATGCCTTCCACAATGCCGGGTGAAAGTCCCACGCAGGCCACCGATGAACGATAGGCCAGCCCTTCGAGAATCCACATGCCCCCTAGCAGCAGCGGATTCTTCATGCCCATCGCCTTCGGCAATTCCGGCCAAAGGTCGCGTACCTCGAAAATAAATGGCTTGCCGCGGAACCAGCGGGCCGCAATGCCGGGGATGGCGGCCGTCAGTGGGGTCGATGTGGCAAAAATGAGATCGTATTCCTCCTTCAGCGCCAGACAAAGACTCTTCCACGCAAAGCCAAGGAAAATCCCCATCCGCTCGCGAATGCTCTGGCTGTTCGCATAGCCAAACGGCAAGCCGACCAACTCGATGCCATCCATCTCGCCAACCTGATGCCCGGTGCGCTCACAGCAGCGCAGGTCGACTCCAATGCCGCCACGCATGCCGAATACCATGGTCACCTCATGCCCTGCCTTCACCAGTTCGCGGGCGAACTCATACGACCGTATCCCGCCGGAACCGTTGGGGGTCGTGAAGTGCTGATGACAGTAGAGAATCTTCATGCGCAACCTGCTCTCATCCTTCTCTCCCGCCATCCCGCCCCCAGCGGATCACGGTGCGGAAGCTCGCGGCAGCCGCCCGCACAGTCCATTCACGGCACCACGCAGGCTCCACGTGATGGTAGGTAGGGGCATGGAAGCCCAGTCCGGTGACCTCGTCCTCATGATACCATTTCTCCTGCACCCCCGGATTGCTGCAGCTCACCGCCAGTTGCTCAAGGCCTGCACGCCCGCGCCCATGCCAGCGCAGCGCCAGTTCTGCCTCGCGGTATCCCTCGATGTGGTCGAGCACAATGCAGTGATCCGCCCGGATCTGAACTTCCCGCCGCACCAGAAAATGATTGGTCCCCTCGAAGGAAGCAACCAGCCTGTCCGCCTCGTTCACTTCAAGCCGGCAGGCTGTCCATGGCAGCCACAGAAACCGGCTGACCCGCTCCATGGGGTCATCCCCATCAACCGTCGGTACATTGTGAAAGACCGCGGATGCCAACCCCGACCAGCGCTTGCCCGGATCGTTGTAGGAATAGGAACCCACGTCCTCGACCAGAAAGCGATCCCCGTCATGCACCGAGACCTGCAGGTGGTCGGCGTGCCCCGGTCGGAATCGAAACTTCGTGGGCGCACGGAACAAAATGGTCGCTCCGCCGCGACGACGGATATGGATGCCTCCCGCAGGCTCCCGGTCGGCCTGCAGTTCGTGGCTTGCAACGGCTGCTTCACGGCCACTCCCACCAGAGAAAGCGTCAAGCTGCTGAGCCTGTTCCCACCACGGTCCAGGTCCCGGATCCGCGCTGCCGAAAAACAGCGAGCATGCCGCCAGAGTCGGCCGGAAGTCTGCGTAGCCGCAGTCGCTCAACTGCAGCACCCGGGCCCCGTCGTCAGCCCCATAGCGCATGATCTCGCCATTGGCGGTGGTCAGAAGATCAAGGAATCCAGC
>JBIICE010000162.1:0-9307 GCA_044239025.1 Verrucomicrobiales bacterium | reverse complement strand
TAGGGCCGCTGCCGTCCGGGGTCGTTGGCCATGGTGTGGAATCGCTGTAGGCAAACGAACGGATGACGAAGCCATCGGCTCCCACCAGGGTGATGGTTTCCCCGTTGTTATTGAGTCCCGTGCCGCCCGTGAAGGCTCCGCCAGCCATGAAGGCTGCGGCGAGAGGGTACCGGGAGGCGAAGGCCGCGCGGTCGCGTACGGCGAGAGTGCGGCCACCCGGAGGCAGGGTGCTGCCGGGGGCGAAGGCGAAGCTTACGCCGTCCGTGAAGCGGACATTGTCGAGACTGAGCGGAGCCTTGCCTGCATTCATGAGTTCGATGAATTCGAACTGGTCGGCATCGGTGAAGCCTGCGGACAGTTCCGTCGGCGAAGGCGGGGCGGGATGGTACATGATTTCCGAGACCACGAGATTGGCCGCCGAGGCCGGTTCCACGGGAGAGGTGTTTTCGATGACGATGGAAGCCGAGCTGATGAGTTTGCCGCTGAAATCGAGCGCTTCGAGGGTGACGGTGCGGGAGCCCGGGCTGGCGGGCACCTTGAGCTGCCATGCGTTGTTGGCGGTCCATGTGACGGCGAGCGGTTCCTGACTTCCCGCGATGCGGATGCTGCGGACATTGACCCAGCCGGTACCGGCGAGTGTGGCCGTGCTCGCATTGACCGTGAGCGGCCCGGGAGTCGTGATCGCGAAGCCGACCTGGGGAATGGCCGCGCGGATCTGGCTGAGGACATTGATCGAGCGGTTCGTCATGTAGGTCAGTTCCGCGGCCCAATCCTGCTGCGGGTGGAGCGAGGCGAAATGCGACGTCCAGATCGACATGTAGGCATTGTGATAGGTGGTCGTGATGACATCGTGCAGGTGACCGAAGTACAGGCGGCGGCGGGCCGGCAGCTGGGTGAGGGTGGCGCACTGAGGATTGGCCGTGATGCTGCGGGTTTCACTGAAGGAGAAATCCATGTCGTGCGGCAGGAAGACGATGCGCCCGTCGGGTCGGGCGTAGTAGATGCCATTGTGCTGGTCACCGGCTGCCGCGTTGTCGCCGGCTCCCGTGAGGACGGCGTAGGCCATGCCACGGAACCATGTGTCGAGGTCGATGACCGAGGGGAGAGCGGCTTCGAAGGCGGCTCCGGAGGTACTGAAGAGCTTGCAGTAGCGGATGATGGGGGAGAAGTCGTCCTCCTCACGATTGATCTTGTTGAGGAAGTGCCAGCGGTAGCGTTCCTTGTCGTCGCCGAGGTTGGTGACATTGACGCCCATGACATTGTCCGGTTCCGGGAGCTTTGGTCCGGTCGGTGTTCCCGTGCTGGTGGTGGTCGGGTAGTACACCAGTTCGTATTCGTATAGTTTGCCATCCGAACCATTGTCGAACTGTTCGTCGAGGAAGACATCCTCGTAGCGGGCCATCTGGAGGACCGCGCCGCCGGTGAGGGCAGGATTGGGAGCGAGGATCTTGATGAAATCGTTATAGCGGCTGATGGGCCCGCCGGAATTCGAGATCATCATGTCGAACAGCAGTTCGCGCTGACCGGGAGCCTGACCTTCCGAGCGGTCGACGGCCACCCCGCCATGGGCTCCGCGGAAGAGACCATCCGAGGGGAAGTCGAGATTGTAGCCGACGCGGCCCGACTGGTTGCGGCCGCGTTCACTGCTTTTGAGGCGGACACCGGCATTGTAGTAGATGTCGCCTTCGCGGTCGATGACGGTGGCTTCGATGCGGTCATTGCTCATGACTTCCGTGGCCGTGTGCATGAGGGTGCGGTCGGCATTGGTCGTGATGATGCGGAAATTGTGCCATCCATTGGTGGCGGCCGTGTTGTCATTGACCTTGCAGAGGGCGCGGGAATCCGGTCCGGCGGTCGGCCAGAGGGCATCGGTGCCCGTGCTGTCGGTGGCCCGGAGGTAGTATTGGATGACGGCTCCGGCGGCCTGGCCGGGAATGATGCCAGCGTACTGGCCCGGGCTCGAGGCCGTCATGGGCGTGGATTGGAAGGCCGCTCCGTTCACCGAGTAGAAAAGGGTGAGCGCCGCCACCCCGTCCGGGTCGCTGGCAGCCACGGAGACCGTGATGGGCTGGCTGACCGCCGGGACCGCCGGCGAGTGGATGAGGCCCGTGCAGGTGGGTCCGGCATTGGCGACGGCCGTGGAATTCGGGGCTGATGGGGTGCCGCCATCCGTGGGGCGGTCGATGGCCGTGACACGCGCGAGGCGGTTGAAGTAGAGTCGGGAGTGGAGTTGATTCGAACCCGAGACCCAGCGGGCGCGGAAGGAGATTTCGTATTCCCGGCCATTGACGACCGAGGTTTTGAGGGTGGTTTCCACCTGATTGTGCATGTGTTCCGTGGGGCCGGTGGCGACGAGGCGGAGGATTTTGTTCGTGGGGTTGCCGGGTTCCGGGATGACACCGCCGCGGCGATGATTGCCGCGGAGACGCCATGCGGCGGCATTGTCGAATCCGGTATCGTTGAGTTTCTGCACCGCGGTGGTGGCGGGCGCTTCGATGATGCTGAAGTCATCGAACCAGATTTCGCCGGCTCCGAGGAGTCCCATGTTGAATTCGAGCCATTGGGAATCCGGGCCATTGGAAGCGGCGGCCGTGCCGCGGTAGGTATAGGTTTTCCATGCGGTGCGGCTGGCTTCGTTGCTGGCCGACCATGCACCGGGAGCGGCATTGTCCGCGCGGAGGTCGCGCAGTTCGAGGGTAGTGCCGCCGCCGTCCGGAGATTCCGGCCAGTAGCCCCCGTCGCAGTAGCGGACTTCATCGACCGGGTTGCGGCGGGCGTCGCGCAGTTCGAGTCGGTCACTGGTGGCCGAGAGCGATCCGGTGAAGGTGCCGAGGAGCCGGGCGGCCGGATACGCCTTCGAGAAGGCGGCGGCATTGAAGGCGACGCAGGCGTGTTCCCCGGGGGCGAGGCTGGTGCCTGGGGCGAAGGCGAAGTCGATTCCGCTGCCGAAGTCCCAGCCAGTCAGGTCGACCGGCTGACTGCTGCGGTTGGCGATTTCGATCCATTTGTTATCCGACTTGCGGAGTGGCTGGCTGGGGATGGCTGGGGAGACGAGTGTGCGGAGATCGAGTTTGAGACCGAAGACGAGGTCGCTGCTGCTGGTGGCATTCTGATGGACCTCCACCGAGAGGCGGTTGGTGCCGGCGACGAGGCCGGTTTTCGGAACGACCATGCTGACGAGGGTGGCGTCGCCGACGCCCGGAGTGGAGAGGGTTTCCGGACCGACTGGGCCTGCGGGCATGCTGAAGCGCTGGGCGAGTTCCGTGCCGTTGAGATAGAAGACAGCGCCGTCGTCGATGAGGTGGGTGATTTCGATGGAATCGGCCGCGGCGAGCTGCGCAGCGGAGAGTTCGAATTCCCGTTCGAAGTAATAAGTGACCGTCGTGGGTGAGTAGGTGGCGAGCGGGGTGGCGAGAGGAACCGGCAGGGCGGCGGTTTCGTAGCCGATGGGGGAATTCCCGCTGAGCCAGTTGCCTTCCGTGGGATGGGCCGTGGCCGCCCAGTCGGCCGGGAGGCTTTCATCGCTGGCATTGTAGCGCCATGGCTCGCCGTGATTGATGAGCGTGGTGGACTGGTAAGTGGCAGGCGTTTCCGGAACCGGCGCGAGCACCGGGGGATTGTACTGGATTTCGCTGATGACGACGGAGTCGGAGAATTCGAAGCGGTTGGCCGAGCCCGGGGTGGTGGAGGCCGGGTAGAGCCATGCGCCGCCGCGTTCCGGGGCGCGTCCGCGGAGTCGGTTCGTCTGTTCCTGGCAATCGACGAGGGCGGCGCGGGCGGCGGTGAACAGGAAGAGTTTCTCGCCATCCACGGGGGTGAAGCCGAGTTCCGCGCCCGGGATGAGGAGGAAGCCCCCGGGTTCGAGAGAGCCTGCGGGCAGAGTGAACTGCCGGGCCGGGTCTGCTCCTGCGGCGAGGACGAGGCCGCCGGTGCTCACCGGGGAAGATCCCGTGTTGGTGAGTTCGATCCAGTAGGGTGAAGCGGAGGCCGCGGGAATTTCCGAGAATCTGAGCGGTGGCGGGGCACCGGGCTGCGGGATGAGATTCTCCGCTTCCAGTTCGCAGGCGAAGACGGCGTCGCTGTTGCCGAGCGCGTACTGGTGCAGTTCCACCGACAGGCGGTTGGTGCCCGGGCGGAGCGCCGTGAACGGTACCGGTGTGGCCGCCGAGAGAGCGAGGGCTTCCGCGTTGATCGTCGCGAAAGTGGCCGATGTGACCGCGCCCTGCGGCATGTTGTGGCGGAAGATCTCCGTGCCATTGAGGTAGAAGACCGCGCCGTCGTCGATCGCGTGGCGCAGCCGGAGCGACCGGAGATCAGTCAGCGTGGCTGCGGTCGCCTCGAATTCCGTTTCGAAGTAATACGTGGTGACATAGGGGTCGTTGAGCCCCGGGAAGCCGAGGACAGTTCCCGTGGGGAAGCTCATGGTGCTGGTTTCGTAGGCGAAGGCACCGGGTCCCTCCTTCCAGGGCGCGGTGGCGGGATGGACCGTGCCAGCCCAGTCGGTTCCCGGATTGCTGCCGGATTCATCAAAGCGCCAGCGATGGCCGACCGCGATGAGTTTTGTGATGGTGGTGGGCGGGGGCAGGGAAGCATCCGGGAAATTGGCGATGCCCGGAGTGCCGCCGGGTTGGGCCGAGACCGTCCAGTTGGCATGTGGTCCGCTCGCGGTGTAGGGAGCCTTCTTGGCCATGCTCCAGCCCGATCCATCGGCGGCCAGCGGCCATGGGGCGGTGTCGGTGAACTCCAGTTCGTCCATCATGCGTCCGCTCTGATTGACGAGGCGGAGGCGTTCTCCGGAGTTGTTCAGCGATCCCGCATACGGTCCGAACTGTCCCGGGCTGGGCGATTTCGCAATGAGCGCATAGCTGCCGGGATTCAGAATCGTGCCCGCTGGAAAGGTATAGCCGATGCCATCGATCTGCCAGCCGGAGACATCGACCTTGATGCCCATCTGATTGAAGACCTCGATCCATTCGCCCGACTCTGTGGTGCCGGTCGGATTGTAATGGACTTCATTGAAGACAACGACCGAGTCCGGGGCGGCGCAGAGCGGGGCCGCGCTGAGGAGAAGGGCAGCCGCCGTGAGGAAAGGAGTCCGGGAATTCATGGGTGAGCGCGTGGGGCGAAAAGGGGTAGGGAAGGGCGAAAGGGAATCCGCCGGAGAACGGTCCTCCGGCCCAGGGAAGGCCAGTTGACCGCTTTCCGGCGGATGAGGGAGAGGGCGGAGATTGGGTTTACTGCGGGGTCACATCGCGGACCCGGTAGAAGGCTTTCTCGAGGCCCGAGGCGATGGTGTCCTCGAAGACCGTGAGCGAGCCGGTGGAGGGCAGGGCATCGGTCAGTTCCACCCACGTGGACAGGTTGCGGGAGAAATCGACGGCGTAGAGCCTCGAGGGCCGCGACTGGATGCGGAGCGTGACGCGCGACCCGTCCGGGGCGCGTTCGATGCTGGAGATGGCGAGCGCGGGAGGTTCCCCGGCGGCGCGGTTGGTGAGGCCGTACATGTGGAAGCTCCCATTGGCCGAAGTGACGGGTGGAACGAGGGCCTCCATGGTCATTTCCGTGGCGAGTGCGGTGTAGGTGAAGCTGAGGAAGTAGGCGCTGTTGTCATTGCTGTTGCCGAGGACGGTGCCCGGTCGGTCTTCGAGGAGGTAGAAGCCGCGGCGTTCTGTGCCATTGGTGAAGGTGAGGGCGGCAGGGCGGACGGTCGAGCCCGACCATTTCCGGACGAAGAGGCGGAATTCGTAGGTGAGGCCGGGTTCGAGGCCCGCGAGGGTGAACGTCTGTCGGTTTCCAGCGGTGGATCCGGCACCGGAGTAGGTGAAGGTCCCGAAGAGCGCGGCATTGCCCGTGCCGCTGACATCGCCGGCGACTGGCTGCCATTCTCCGTTGTTGATGCCGGGGCCGACGATGTTCCTGCCGCCCGCGAAGCCATTCCATGCGAAGTTGGCCGGGGTGCTGACGGTGTCGAGGACCTCGAGATCGACGCCATTGATGCTGGCGGCGGCTCCACCGCTGATCCGGTGCGTGTACTGGTGTTCCGTGCTGATGCCCGTGCTGGCTTCGTCCGTGACCACGCCGAGGGCAAATCCCTGGGGAACCTTGGTGGGCAGGGAAGCGATGTCGAGGGGATTGCCGCCGTTGGGGGCTTCGAAGCCATCGGGGTACTGGTCGCCATCGCTGTCGTAGACGGTGGCATTGGTGCCGGCGTCCGAACTGCTCACGAAGGTGCCGGTATTGGTTTCCGCGGCATCATGGAGCCAGTCGCCATCGGTGTCCGGGTTCGTGGGATTGGTGGCGACGCGCGGGGCAGCGGGGGTGAGTTCCGCGCCGTCTTCGAGGGTGTCGCCGTCGCTGTCGGCCAGTTTCGGATTGATGTTGGGGTATCCCGAGAGGCTCAGCAGGTATTCGGCGGCATCGCTGAGGGAATCGCCATCGAAGTTGCCGCTGCCCGCACCGGAACCGGGGCCGGTGGCGGTTCCGGAGAGGTCCGTGAGGTTGCCGGCGCGGGCCTGTTCCCAGGCATCGCCGAGGCGGTCGCGGTCGGTGTCGCTGATGAGCGTGAAGGGGAAGGCAAGTTCCGACGAGGTCCCGGAAGTGGTGCCGGAGCCGCGGATGCGGACCGAGTAACTGGTGCCGTCCGGGACATTGAGGAAGTCGAGTGCGCCGGAAGGCTCGAGCCGGTTTCCGTTGATCAGGAAGAGGCCGTTGTCGGTGTCTCCTGTGCCGGGAACGAGGGCGAACGTGCCCGCTTCCGCCGTGCCGTTGTACGTTCCCGACAATTCCGCGACAAGTCCGCCGGTCGCAGTGGACGAGAAGAAGACCCTGGTGCTGGCCGCCGGGAGGAATTTTGGATTGAGGCCGCGGATCACGAAGTTGTCGATCTTCGTGTTCGACGCGTTGGCTCCCAGTTCCATGTAGAGGCTTCCGAGGTTGTTGTCCCACTGAAAGACACGGTTGGTGACCACGGCAGTGCCATCGACCGAGGCCGTCACGCTCACGCTGGTGCCGTCATTGAAGTCAGGGAAGCGGTATTCGATGACGACGCGGCGGAGGGCAGTGGTGGCCGGGGCATTGCCGCCGTTGGTGGCGGCTCCGTTATCGAAGAACTGAGATCCACCGTTGTGGCGGAAGAGAATGCCGAAATCCGTCTGGGCGTTGTTGACGCGCACGGCTGGTTCGGATCCGACCTGTGCCACCGTCCCGATGCCAACCGAGAATTCGACCCAGTTGGCATCGGTATTGTTGAGCGGGAGCCAGTCGAACTCGACCTTGAAGCCATCTTCCGTGGAAATCGTGGCACCGGCGGGACCCGAGGCGAAGTCGTGCCAGCTGCCGAGATTCTGCGCCTGATGGAAGCGCACCCGGCCTTCGCCGCCGCCCGCGCGCAGCAGGTTGAGCCGGTTTCCGACGATCCCATGCTGGACCATGGACGACCGGAGCTGCACCGACGGCCCCAGCAGGCCCCCGCGGCGTCCCGCCTGCGAGGAAGCGTCGAAGTTCGCGTTGTCCGGTGCGTCGAAATTGTCGGTGAGGATGTCAGTGGCGCGTGACGGAATCGTCAGCAGGGCGAGGGCAAGAAGCGGCAGGGATTTCATGGGTGGAGAGCGCCTTCCGTGTGAGAAAAGCATTAATCTGGACCGCGATGGCATCAGAAACCAATGCCCCCGTCAATCCTGCACTCCTGCATTCCCGGGAATTTCCGCCTGCCCGGGACGGTGGCCGGGAATCCTAGATTTCCCGCAGTTCGGCCGTCGCGGCGTTGGCCATGACCGAAACGATGCCGATGTCGCGCGCGGCGTCCGATGCGTACATCTGGCTGGCTCCGATGACTTGTCCGTTGGTGGCCTTGAGCACGAAGTAGGGCTGGTCGGATACCGAGGTTTTCTTCTCGAAGGAAGCGGGGTCGGCTCCGTTGCTGCGGACCGATTCGATGCCGGCGAGGGCCGCGGCTTTCGATTCGTAGATTTCGCTGCTGAGAATGACCTCGTGGTTGGCGGCCTTGAGGGTGAAATGGGGCTTGCCGCTGGAGGCGGTCTTGAGTTCGAAGTAAGCGGGCATGGCGATGGTGCGGTTGGTGGTTGGTGCCGCCGGGGGCTCGCCGGTGGACGGCGACGCCATAGCGGGAATGCGGCGTCGGGCGCAATGGTTTTCTGGAAACTTGTCTGCGGTGGCCTGGGACCTTCTCTTGCGGGGTGCCCGTTCCGCGGCATCGTGCCGTTCCTTTCCGGATGCTGTTTCCGGGAGGAAATCCGAAACTGGAATCATGCCCCCGCCCGAGTCGCCCGAGAGCATTGACCCTGCGCTGCTGCTGGAGGCGTACGCACAGGGAGTGTTTCCGATGGCCATGCCCGAGGGGGAACTCGGCTGGTTTTCGCCTGATCCGCGCGGGGTGATTCCGATCCGGGAATTTCACGTGCCGCACGGTCTGCGGAAGCTGCTGCGGAAGGAATTGTTCGAGATCCGCGTGAATACGGCGTTCACGACCGTGATGCGGGGCTGTGCCGACCGGGAATCGACCTGGATTGATGAAACGATCCTGCGCAGCTATGTGCGCCTGCACGAACTGGGGCACGCGCATTCCGTGGAGGCATGGCAGGGGAACCGGCTGGTGGGGGGACTCTACGGTCTCGCGCTGGGCGGGGCTTTTTTCGGAGAGAGCATGTTCTCGCGGGAAAGCGGGGCTTCGCAGGTGGCACTGCACGCGCTGGTGCGCCGGCTCGATGAGCGGGGCTTCACGCTGCTGGATACGCAGTGGACGACCGACCACCTCAGCCGGTTCGGGGCGCATGAGATTCCGCGGAACGAGTACCTGCGGAGACTGAAACGGGCGCTCCAGCTGCCGTGTCAGTTTGGAGATGGTCACCTCCTGCTGCCATGAATCTGGCGCGTGAAATTGCCGTGCTGGCCCGGGTCCACTGGCGGATCTTCACGGCGCGCACCGTGCAGTCGGTGCAGCGTTCCCGGCTCATGGCAGCGACCATCACGCTGTTTCTGGCGGCGTATCTGGTGGCGGGCTATTTCCTGTTCTGCCGCGGGCTGAATTACATGATCACGCTGCCGGGCGTCGGCCTGCTGCTGACCGAGCGCATCGTGTACATGGCGTATTTCTTCTTCTTTCTGATGCTCGTGTTCTCGAACAGCATCCTGCTGTATTCCGGAATCTTCAGGGGAAAGGAAACGCCATGGCTGCTGACTACCCCGCTGGATCCGCGGTCGATTCTCTGCTGGAAGGTGGTCGAGTCGTTTCTGGTGAGCAGCTGGGGACTGGCGGTGCTCAGTGCGCCGCTGCTGGCGTCGGTCGGCA
>JBIICE010000161.1:0-9437 GCA_044239025.1 Verrucomicrobiales bacterium | reverse complement strand
GCACGCTAGCCGGGCTTTGCCGCGTGAGGTCGGCGGCCACGGCGGTCCCGGGAATGAGTCTGGGTCCATCGTCCCGTGGCTGTGGAAAACGCCACCCTCCTCGCCGCAGCGCTTCCAGCAGCGGTTTCGTAAACGTGCAGAGGCGGTAGTGAAGATGTACATCCATGCTGTCCATGTCCGCATCCAGTCCCGTCAAACGGGGTGCGGCTCCGTAGCGGGGGTGGTCCACGTATCCTTTCGAGGCTGCGGGCATGGGAATCAGTCGACTCGTGCAGATGCGCAGATAGCCGCCGGATAGCCGGCACGGCAAAGGGTTTTCCGGTACCCGGAAAACCCTTTGGGGATTCAGCCGAAAGCTCCCGGGCCGGGTGCCTCAGGACCCGCCGGCGGCATCCATCTGTTTTTTGACGCGCCTGCGCTCGTTGGGGTCGAGGACGCGCTTCCGCAGACGGATGTTCTGCGGGGTGGCTTCGACGAGTTCGTCCGCCGCCACGTATTCGATGGCGCGTTCGAGCGAGAACTTGAGCGGTGGGGGCAGACCATCGCCCTTTTCGGATCCGGCGCTGCGGAAATTCGTGAGGTGTTTTTCCTTGCAGGGATTGACCGGGAGGTCATCGGCTCGCGGGTTTTCACCCACGATCATGCCCGTGTAGATGTAGTCGCCCGGGGCCACGAAGAGTTTGCCGCGGACGGCGCAGGCTTCAAGGCTGTAGCCGGTTCCGACTCCAGTCTCCATGCTGACCAGAGTGCCACTGGTGCGGGTGGCGATCTGTCCGGCCCATGGTCCGTATTCCTTGAAGAGGTGACTCATGACGCCGTGGCCGCTGGTCATGTTCATGAGTTCGAATTCGAAGCCGATGAGGCCGCGGGTGGTGATGGTGGCCTCGATGAGGGTGGAAGTCCGGTGGGGCTTCATGTCAACGAGAGTGCCCTTGCGTTCGTTGAGACTCTTGAGGACGCCGCTGACGTATTCCTCCGGCACTTCGATGTAGAGGGTTTCGTAGGGTTCCTGGCGTTCGCCTTCCTCACTGCGGCGGACAATGACATTCGGCCGCGAGACGAGCAGTTCGAATCCCTCACGGCGCATCTGTTCCACGAGCACAGCAATCTGCATGGCGCCGCGGGCCGACACGGCAAAGACCCCGGCGAGGTCCGTGTCCGTCACCTGAATCGAAATGTTCGTCTTCGTTTCCCGCATGAGGCGGTCGCGGATCTGGCGGCTTGTGACATACTTGCCTTCGCGGCCCGCTCCCGGGCTGTCGTTCACCGAGAATTCCATGCTGATGGTCGGTGGATCAATGTCGACGAAGGTTATGGCCACGTCTTCCTCGGACGACGTGAGGGTCTCTCCGATGTCCACGTCTTCGAATCCGGCAATGCCAACGATGTTGCCGGCCTCGGCGATCTCGCTCGAATTCATCTGGAGGGCGGAGTATTCGAAAATCCGGGTGACCTTGGCCTTCACCTTCGTGCCGTCCTTGCGAAGCAGGAACAGCGTGTCGCCCTTGGCGGCTTTTCCGCTCAGGACCTTGCCCATGGCAATACGACCGACATAGTCGTCGTAGCCGATGTTGCTGGCAAGCATCCGGAAAGGACCACCCGGATCTGCCTTGGGCGGCGGAATGTGGTTCCAGATCCCTTCGAGCAACGGCATCATGTCCTTGCTCTCGTCCGACAGCTTCTCCTTGAAGTAGCCATCCCGGGCCGATCCGTAGTAGGTGGGCGCGTCGAACTGGTCCTCCGTGGCATCCAGCTCCAGAAACAGTTCCAGCACCTTGTCATGCATGCCGGCCGGATCCGAATGCTCGCGGTCAATCTTGTTGATGACAATGATCGGCTTGAGTCCTTCCTGGATCGCCTTGCGCAGCACGAAGCGGGTCTGCGCCTGCGGTCCCTCATACGCATCCACCACCAGCAGAACGCCATCCACCATCTTCATGACCCGCTCCACCTCCGCACCGAAGTCGGCGTGGCCCGGGGTATCGACGATGTTGATGATGCGGTCGCCCCAGCGCACCGAAGTGTTCTTGGCGCGGATCGTGATCCCCTTCTCCCGCTCAAGGTCCATGCTGTCCATGGCCCGTTCTTCCACCACCTGATTGTCCCGGAAGGCGCCACCGGCGCGCAGGAGTTTGTCAACCAGGGTGGTCTTCCCGTGGTCAACGTGGGCAATGATGGCAATGTTGCGGATGTGATCGTTCATGAAATGCTGCGGAATGGAAAAACAGATGAAGGCATGTGCTGGATCGGCGGGCCGGTCTTCCGGAGCCTTCATGGGTCTGCATCATGCCGGAGACAGACCCTCCCCATCAGCGTACCGGCATTGGAAAATTCCATGCCCTCGGGAGCCGAAGGGCGCGCAGCATGCTTGCTCCCTCCCGCCGCGAAAGCGGAAATCCTGTGAATCTTTCGTCGCTTCCCACCTGCCAGCAACCGGTTCAGCATTCCGGCCCCTTGAGGATATCCCGCAAACTTTATTTGCAAATTTCCAAAAAATCTTGTATTTATTGATTATCGGGATCCTTGGAATGATGTCCTCTGCGTTTGCGGGGTGATTTTGTTCTGCGGGGACTGAAGCCCCTTCCCTGATGGCGGGGGTCATGCAACCAAACCAAATCGCCTCCTGAATACCCCTATGAAAACAACTGTGCTTCTCTCGCTGAGCGCCCTTGTGGCCGCGGCAATGACCGTCCGTGCCGGAACCGATGCCACTTATGGTGGACCACCCGTCAGCGGCGGTGTCGTCGCTCCCGTGGCCAGCGACATCTCCTACAATCTGCTCGAAGTGAACTGGCTCCACACCGAGTGGGACGTCGTTGGCCTCGATTCGAGCGACGGAGTTGGTCTGAACCTGAGCTATTCTCCGGTGCAGAGCCTGTACATCACGGCCGGCGGCAGCTGGCAGTCGGTGGACACGGCGCGTGATTCGGCCGACCTCTGGACCGCGAATGTCGGTCTCGGTGGTTACATTCCACTGACGAGCAACATTCACTTCGTGACCGAAGTGGGCGCTGCCTTCTACGGTTTCGACAACAGCCCGATTGGATCGGATGACGAATCGAGCCTGTACGTGCGTCCTCACTTCCGTGGCCGCTGGGGCAACTTCGAAGCGCACGCGGGAGCTGCCTGGACCAATGCCGACATCACCAACGAGTGGGCCGGCTTCGGCCGTCTGTATTTCGGCATCACGCCGAACTGGGACCTCGCCGCTGGCATCAGCGCCGGCAAGAACGAGACCACGGTGAACGCCGGGGTCCGCCTCCGCTACTGAGCGGCTCGCTGGATCCGGGTGAACCGGTGTTCCGGCAAAGCATCAATGGGGTCGGTGCCGCTGAGGTGCCGACCCCTTTTCCGTGTCTCAGGAATGGCGGATTTTCCAGATCATGAGGGCACCCGTCGCAAAGAGACTGCCGGCTGCGGGAACGACGGCGTCGATGGCTGTGGCGAAACCGAAACGGCTGGACGTGATGATCATGACCGCGGCGGATAGCAAGGCGACCCCCATGACCCAGACGGCTTCCGGCTGGATGTCTGCGGGGGAGCGTTCCGAAAAGCGGTGCAGGTTCTGGAAGTAGGTCCAGGCGATGCCGAGGAAGCAGAAGAATTGGATGGCACTGCCTTCGCTGCCCGACGAGCCGCCGAGAGCCCAGTCATAGATGCCATGGGCCAGCACGGAGCCGAGGAGAACCGTGCTGAACTGATGAAAGAACGAACGCGACCAGCGGGTGGCGAGGCAGAGGTAACCACCGCAGAGCCCGGTGAGGGCGAGGTGGACAAAGTTGGCGGTGAGAAAGCGGGGGAGTGCCGCGAGGCCCATGCTCGCGGAGAGATAGGAAAGGTTTTCGGCGACGGCGAAGCCAAGACCGCAGCAGGATGCCGCAGCGAAACAGGTGCCGGCGGGGGCGCGCCGCAGGAGGGGAAGCAAGGGCAGGAAGACCATGAGTTTGCCCAGTTCCTCCCGGAGACCGACACCGCTGACGTAGAAGACGAGGTCGTTGAGCGCGTTGCCATTCTCCTGAAGGGAGGAGAGCCGGCTCTGCAGGATGACCATCATGAGGACCGGCACGATTCCAAGGGCTCCCACGGCGAGAGCGAGCAGGCAGAGTGCCCAGCCCCTGCGCCGGACGCCACAGACCAGACCGATGGTAATCAGCCAGACCGCGGCCATGAGCAGAGTGAGCGCAAGCCATCCGCGGTGGTTCCATCCGCTGCGCACATGCTGCCATGCATGCCGCAGGAGACCAACCCAGTCGCCAGCGGCGACGAGGATGCGGTCGGTCTCGATCAGGGACGACTGGCCCACGAGTGATGCTGGCCATCCCGGACGACGGTACCTCTCGCGAAGCCGGTCTTTCCAGCCCTTGTCGGCACAGAGTTCGAGCGCACGGCGGCGGCAGTAAACCACACAGGAACCTTCGCCGACCGCTCCGTTGTCGTACCGCCGCAGCGCGGCCTCGTATTCTCCGGCGTGACGCAGCACGTCTCCGGCCACCGCGGCAGCCAGGGCCCTGTCCGATACCGCCGTTTCGCCGGATTCTGTTCCGAGGAATCGTGCCGTCAAGGCCCTGGGGGGACGAGCCTCGCGGAAGGCCCCGAGGTAATCGGTCAGCAATGCGGCCTCCGCCTCCTGAAGCTCAGGGAAATCGCCCGCAAGCCCGGCAAAATCGGGCGTTCCAGACCCAGTTTCGGGAAGCGCGGAGGCACCGTCCGATCCAGCGGCATCGCGGTAGGCCGCGGACACGAAGCGGATCCGGTCGAGGAGTCCGGGCAAGTCGTCGCGCGGAGTATCGCGGAACGCCGGGGCGAAGCCACCGTCCACTCCGGCGGTACTGCCCTGAGGCAACGCCACCAGCCAGGCAACCAGCATCCCGGCCACCACCACAGCAGCCGCAGCTTTTGCCAGCAGCCCGGGATCGGAGCCGAGTCGCTGCAGCAACAGCCGACGGCGGAGCTTCATGCCAGAAGATCAGACGAGTTCCAGAGCCCCGCAACGCCCGTCGCGGGCGGTGCCGGGGTGCAGCTTTCCCAATGACACGGACTCCATGGAATCCGGGCCATCCGGAATCAGGGTCCGCCTCAACCTCGGGCAAACGGCTGCTCCGGAAGCGTCAGATCACTGCGGGTTCGTGATGATCGGCGTTTCACCGACACCGCTGAGCGAAGCGAAATCCTGTTCGAGGACGCGGACCTTCTGGGTGAGCGACTCCAGTCGACCCACAAGGTCGGTGCAGGCCTGCTGGAACTGATCGCGTTCCGATTTGGCCATGCCTTTCTCCTGCTCGGCCGTCTGGACGCGGACCGTGAGGATCTTCTGTTCCGCCGCGAGCGAGTCGCGTTCCTGGCGGAGTTGGTCCATGGCGTTCTGCTGATCCTTGTTCTGCTCTGTGAGGGCCTTGAGGCGGGCGCTCAGCTCATCGATCTGCTTCTGGAGGTTCTCGCGGGCGGACATGAGTTCCGCCTTCTCCTTCGCGAGGGCTTCATTGTTCTTCGCGAGATTGCTGTTGAGCGACTGCTGGTCGGAGTAGGCCTTATTGAGATCATCGAGCCCCTTCTTGACTTCGCCGAGTTCCGCTGAGCGGGTGCTGATGGCGTTGGCGAGGTCCATTTTCTCCTTCTCGAGGGCGGCCATGCTGCCCTTCATGCTGTTCTCCCGCTCCGTGGCGGCAGCGATTTCCGACTTCAGTGAAGCTTCGCGGGCGGCGGCATCGGCGAGTTGCTTGCCCCGGGTGTCGAGGGCGACGTTGAGATCGCCTTTGGCTTTCTCGAGGCTCTCGATGGTCGACTTCATGGACTTTTCGCGGTCCATGCCGGCGGCCACGTCCGTCTTGAGGGCGACTTCCCGGCGCTCGGCGAGCGTGATCTGTTCCGCGAGATTCTTTTCGCGACCGCGGCTGGCGTCGAGGTCGGCCGAGGTCTTGGCGAGGGTCTGCATGGCGTCGGAAAGCTTGCCATCAAGCGCCGCAATCGCCTTGTCCCGCTCGCTGACAACCCCATTGAGCTGGGCGACCGATCCCTGGAGTTCGTTCACCGAAGCATTGAGTCGGGCGACTTCCTTGTGGCTGGCTCCGAGTTCCCCGGTGAGCCGCAGGGTTGTCTCTTTTTCCGTGCCGAGGTCCTGGACGAGTTCGCCGTTCCGTGCGGTCAGGCTGTTGTTGATGGTGGTGACGTTCTGGTTCTGCGTCTGGGAAACGCCGAGGGCGGCGAGCAGAACTCCGCTGGCTCCGAGGGCGAGGCGGCCACTCCGGGCAGATTTGGGATCGGTCGGTTCGTTCATGATGAGGGTTTGATTGGCGGAATGGCGGTAAACATGAAACACCAGCGCCGGGCGGGCAACCATTCTTTTCCAAGGGTCATGCCCGCGTCCGTGGATACAGGCGCGGAACGGGTCAGCGGCATTGCCGCGCATGCGGCTAACGCTCTATCTGTGATTCCAGCATCGGGCGGATGGCTCGGGCGGCGCGGCCGGTGAGGTGGTTGCGGTCGTGGAAAACCGGACGATCCTTGGCATCAAGGATGCGGATGGACCCGTCGGCTTCGCGGAAGAGAGGTTCGGGATCGATGATGGCGACCCGGGGCGCGGCGCAGTTCCCCACGAGGCTCCGGGCATGGAGGCGGGCCATTGCGTCGGCCGGGTCTTCCGTGAAGGGAGACCGCTGACCCTGCCGGATGGCGGTGCGTTCCGCCTCGGGTGGCGGGATGGGTGGCTGCATCAGTAGAACGATGCGCCCCGCGTCGGCGAGGAGCTGTGCCATCAGGCTTTCCAGCGGCTCCGACCCGGCGGACAGTTTGTAGGCCCAGTGACAGGCCATGATGACCGTACCGGGTTTCTCGCGGACAATTGCGGCTGCCACGCGCTCGCGCAGGATTCCCGGAGAGAGGGGGTCGCCTCCGGCCTCGGAGACGAGCACCAATCTGCGGTCGGCGGCCGCTGCCAGTTCGCGCACCACGCCGGCGTACATGGTGGCGTGGCTGTCGCCGACGAGGACAATGGTTCTTTCAGGACCACCGCTCCCGGAAAAAACGAGGCACCCCCCGGACCCGTCCGGTCCGTCCCGGTAGAATCGGCTGCGGAAGGCCAGCCCGGCCGCCACGCCCGTCGCCAGCATCACTGCGGCGACACCCCACGCGAGTCTTCGGTTCTGCGGCTTGCGCAGCGCGGCCCGGGACGGCAGCTCGATCCATCGGTGGCACGCCAGCGCTAACACCATGGTCACTAGCAGCTTCACGGCCGTCCTTTCCCCATCCGTGGCCGTCAGCATCCGGTAGTCCGTCAAGCTGAAGACTGGCCAGTGCCACAGATAGAGAGAATACGACCAGCGGCCCACGGTCTGCAGCGGAGCGGTGGAGAGCAGGCGGCCCAGCCAGCCGCTGCCCCTTCCCATGATGACGCCAAGTGCCCCGGCGACTGGCAGGAGAGCCTGCCAGCCAGGAAAGGCGGCACCTCCGCGCACATGGACAAAACCGGTGCCGATGAGCCCCAGACCCAGCCAGCCCGCGAGGACACGACCGTGCCTCACCGGTCCCCGCATTTCCTCGACCATTGCCAGCATGACGCCCGCCAGCAGTTCCCATGCGCGCATCGGCAGCAGGTAGAACGCATGGCTGGGATGGCGGCCTGTCATCCAGAGACAAAGCCAGAAACTGGCGGCACCCAGCGCCAGTGCCACCCTCATCCGCACCACCGGACGGCACGGGCGGCACAGCGCAAATCCAACCGGAAGCACCAGATAAAACTGCTCCTCCACAGCCAGTGACCAGCAGTGCAGCAGGGGCTGCGTATCCTCGGAAACCGCGAAATATCCCCCCAGTCCCAGCTGGTGATGATTCGACCACGCGAGGAGGGCCGCCACCACGGCAGAACCAACCGCCGCCCGGTCCCAGTCATCGTAAAGCATCAGCGACGCACCCAGCACCGCAGCCAGAACCACCCCGAACGCCGGCCAGATGCGCGCCACTCTCCGCTGCCAGAATTCCGCCAGCCGCAGACCACCCGCCTCCGCACCCAGCAGGATCCCACCCACCAGATACCCCGAAATCACAAAGAACACATCCACCCCGGTGAACCCGCCCGGCAGCAGCCCGGGATCCAGATGAAACAGCATCACCCCAAGCACCGCCACAGCCCTCAGGCCGTCAATCTCCGGTCGGTGCTGCCTTTCCCTGCGCATCCAGCACTCCCTGCCCGCCCCTCTCTCCCCCGCAACCGCCCACCGCATCCCCCGGCAGCCACGCGGAATCCGGACAATCTTCTTGCACATTCCCAGATTTTGGATATTTCTGTCGCAACAGAAATATCAGACATGGAGAACCTGACACCGACGACACGCAAATTCATTCTGCACTGGGGCGAGATGGGAGCGCGCTGGGGGATCAACCGGACCATGGCGCAGATCCATGCGTATCTGTACGTGAGCGAAGGTCCCCGGCATGCTGAGGACATCTGTGCGGCGCTGGGGGTGGCCCGGTCGAACGTGAGCAACAGCCTGCGGGAACTGCAGAACTGGGGAGTGGTGAAGGTGGTGCATCTTCCCGGGGACCGGAGGGATCATTTCGAGACGCTCAAGGACGTCTTCGAGATGTTCCGGGTGATTGCGGCGGAGCGGAAGAAGCGGGAGGTGGATCCGACCCTGGCGCTGCTGCGCGACTGCATTGCGCATGCGGATGGAAGGAATGCGGAGGATGCCTACACGCGGCAGCGGCTTGAGGAACTCCAGGGTTTTTTCACACTGAGCGCGTCGTGGTTCGACAAGATGAGCCAGATGCCGGCCGCCCGTCTGAAGAAGGCGATGAAGCTCGGGGACAAGGTCTTCGCGCTGCTCGGCCTTGGGAACGACTGAACGACATGAAGCCTATGAACACGACGAATGTGATCGAATCGGCTCCCCGCGTGGTGCTGGCGGGCGGGACGGGATTTCTCGGCAGCCTTCTCATTCCGGCACTGCTGGCGGCTGGCTGGCGGGTGGACGTGCTGACGCGCGGGCGGGGCGGAAATCTGCCTGCGGGAGTGAAGGCGGTCCACTGGGACGGTCTGACTTTTGGTTCGTGGGTGGGCAGTCTGGATGGGGCGGCAGCGCTCATCAATCTGGCGGGCCGCAGCACGATGTGCCGTTTCACGGAGGGGAACCGCCGCGCGATCATGACATCGCGGCTGAACACCGTGCGGGCACTGGCGGAGGCGGTGCGGCGGGCCTCGTCGCCGCCGCTGGTCTGGGTGCAGGCGAATTCGGTGGCATGGTATGGTGACGGCGGCGAGGCGGCGTGCGACGAGCAGGCGGAGGGCGGCACGGGATTCTGTGCAGAGGTCTGCCGGGCATGGGAACACGAATTCTTCGCCGCTCCGCTGCCCGAGGTGCGGCGCGTTTCGCTGAGGCTGGGCTTTGTGCTCTCGGAGCGGGGTGGTCTCCTCGGAACCCTCGCTCCGGTGGTGAAGGCAGGAA
>JBIICE010000160.1:0-9533 GCA_044239025.1 Verrucomicrobiales bacterium | reverse complement strand
TTGTCGAAATGATAATGGGCGAGGCAACCGGGACCGTAGGCCGCCGCGAGTGCCGCGCGCGGGTTGGCCGATCCGAAGGCTTCGTGCTGGAAGACCCTGGCCTTCGGGAACTTCTTGAGGACCTCGCCGAGGAGGCGTTCCCGGGTTGGGGCAATGGTTTCGTCGGTGAGGATGGCGAGATTGGCGCCTTCCGCGGTCGCCCATTCCGCCTTTTTCTTATCGAGGAACCCGAAGAAGTCCTCGCGGGTGGCGGCCTTGCCGAAATTGAGGATTTCCTTGGCCCGTTCCGGGTCGTACAGGTTCAGAATCGCAGCCTGGGCCTGGCTGTCGAGGCCCCCGTTGCTTTCCGGGTGGAGTTTATTCCCCTGAAGGTGGGTGGGGCGGCCTTCGTGGGTGTGGACGACGAGTGCCGTGCCGCCTCCGGGCCGCGGCATGCTCGTCGCGTAGAAGAGAACTTTGCCTGGGATGACCCATTCGGGGGCCTTGGCGTAGGGGGTGATGTGGAGTTCCGGGCGCCGGCAGGCAGCCATGCCTGCCATGGCGGTGCTGGCTCCCATCAGTTTGAGGAACGACCGCCGACTCGTCTCCGCATCGGCTTCATCTTTCATTTCCGCGGCACCGGCCGGGAACTCGCGGTCCAGCCATTCCTTGGAGGCAGGTGTTTCGGCGAGCTGGGAGAGGCTGCGCCAGAAGCGCTTGCCGGTTTTCGGTTCTTCAGGATGGTGCCAAATGCGTTTCATCGCGTTCCGGAAAGTTCTGCGGTCTTTTGGTTTAGACAATCAGCTGGGGATCAGCGGTTTGCAGTAAATTGAGTGGAGTTCAGCGGTGGCATCCGGCGCAATTCTCCGGCGGATTGATTTTCCATGCTGCCTTGAGTTTTTCCCCCATTTCCTTCTGATTCTGCCCGGCGTCTTTGGCCGTCCAGTTGAGGTTGGTGATTTTGTCGAGCGGGCGGAGGTGGTTTTCCGGGGCGCGGTGGCAGTCGAGGCACCATCCCATGCTCTGGCTCTGGTCGTGGAAGACCACCGGCATCTCGTTGACCTTGCCATGGCAGCTCACGCAGGAGACTCCGCTGTTCACGTGGACGCTGTGATTGAAGTACGCGTAATCGGGAACCTTGTGGATCTTGACCCACTGCATGGGTTTGCCGGTTTCGACGCTTTCCTTGATCTTGGCGACGTGAGGGCTGTTGGTCTTGACGTGCTGGTGGCAGTTCCAGCAGGTGTTTGACGTGGGCACGTTCGCGTGGCCGGACCGTTCCACGAAGCTGTGGCAATAGCGGCAGTCGAGACCCAGCTGGCCGGCGTGGATTTCGTGGGAGAACGGAATCGGCTGCGAGGGCATGTAGCCTTTGCGGGTGTATTCCTGAGAGAAGTAATACGTGACTCCGGCCGCCACCGAGGCCCCGACGAATCCGAGGGCAATCAGCAGCTTCAGCGGCAGCGTATTCGTCCAGCGTGGAAAGAGATTGGCCATGAGTGCAGAGAGAAGCGGGTCGGATGGTATGAGCTTGTGAAAAATTTCACAAGCAGAAAGACGGGAAAAAATCGGTGATCTGCGGGTGATTGCGGCGATCCGGGAGGGACGGATCAGGCATTCACGGGGCGAGGGAGCTGAAGGTGGTTGTGCGGGCTGGCGTGGGAGGATGCAACGGAAAAGTGACGGAGCTTTCTGAAAACCCGGGAAATTCTGGAAATCCGGAGCCGAGCAGGGTTTTGTGGTTCTGCGAAAATCCGGGCGCAAAGCCGGAGGGGTGTGCTATAGGCGCGGCTTCCCAGATTTTTTTCGAGACCATGAACGAGACGACGAAAGAGCGTTATGCGGAACAGATCATGAAGGCCGGCGTGCTGATCGAGGCCATGCCGTGGCTGCAGCGGTTCCGTGGGCAGACCTTCCTGATCAAGTTCGGGGGGAGTGCGATGGACGATCCGGAGCTGGTGCAGGGACTGCTGCGGGACGTTGTGTTCATGGAGCTGGCCGGTATCAATCCGGTGGTGGTGCATGGTGGGGGGAAGGCGATATCGCGGGCGATGGCCGAGGAGGGCCTCGAGGCGCGGTTTGTGGGAGGGCTGCGGGTGACGGACGAGCGGGCGATTTCCGTGGTGGAACGGACGCTGCAGGAGGAGGTGAACCGGGAGCTGGTCGGATTCATCAATCAATCGGGTGGCCGGGCGGTGGGACTGCGCGGCCGCGATGTCTTCCTCGGGCACCGCAATGCGCCGGTGAAGGGAGAAGACGGGCAGCCTGTGGATCTCGGATTTGTGGGGTCGGTGCATGGGTTCCGGGTGGCCGAGGTGCTGGCGGCGATTCACCGGGAGGAGGTGCCGGTGATTTCTCCGGTGGCCAGCGAGGAGGGGACGGACAACGTTCTGAATGTGAACGCGGACGTGGCCGCGGCAGCGCTGGCCGGGAAGCTGCGCGCCTCCAAATTCGTCTACATTTCCGATGTCCTTGGGGTGATGCGTGATCCGGCGGAGCCGGCCAGCCTGATCCCGTCACTGGATCGGCAGGGGGTGGAGCGTCTCGTGAATGACGGGACGATCCGGGGCGGGATGATTCCGAAAGTGCGGTCGGCGCTGTCGGCGCTCGAGTCCGGGGTGCAGAAAGTGCACATGATCGACGGGCGGATTCCGCACAGTCTGCTGCTTGAAATCTTCACCAACCAGGGAATCGGCACCGAGATCGTGCCCTGACCCCCGGCATTTCCAAACATGAACGAACAAACTTCTGCTGTGGCGGGTGCTGCCCGCCTGTCGACTGCTGAGCTGGTGAAGCGCTACACGGTCCCGAACTATGGCCGCCTCGAACTGGCGCCGGTGCGGGGGGAAGGCAGCTGGCTGTACGACGAGCGTGGCCGGAGGTATCTTGATTTCGGTGGAGGCGTGGCCGTCTGTTCCCTTGGCCACTGTCCTCCGGTGATTTCTGAAGCACTCGAGCGTCAGGGCAGAACCCTGATTCACTGTTCCAACTGGTATCAGATCCGCGGCCAGGGTGAGCTGGGTCAGTTCCTCGCCGAAACCGTGATGGCCTCGCCGGGAAAATCCTTTTTCTGCAACAGCGGGGCGGAAGCGAACGAAGCGATGCTGAAACTGGCGCGCAAGTTCGGGCATCTCACGCCGAAGGCCGACGGCACGACACGCCGGGAAATCATCACGTTCCACGGAAGCTTTCACGGTCGGACTTTCGGGGGAATTTCGGCGACGGGTCAGGACAAAGTGAAGGTCGGGTTTGGGCCGCTGCTGGAGGGGTTCCGGCACCTGCCGTTCAACGACGTGGAGGCGCTCGAGGCGGCGTTCAGTGAAGACACGGTCGCGGTGCTGCTCGAGCCCGTGCAGGGCGAGGGCGGGGTGCATGTGGCCACGGCGGAGTTCCTGCGGGCCTGCGCGGCCCTCTGCCGCCGGCACAATGCCCTGCTGCTGATGGACGAAGTGCAGTGTGGGCTCGGGCGGGCTGGCCACTGGTGCGGGTGGAAGCCCATTGTCCCGGACCTGGTGCCCGATGCCGTCAGCTGGGCCAAAGGGATTGCGGGAGGGTTTCCATTTGGAGCGATGTGGGTGAGCGACCGGTTGGTGGCGGCGGGGCGGCCGGAACTTCTGTGCGACGTGCTGGGCCCGGGCAGTCACGGAACGACCTACGGAGGGAATCCCCTTGGCTGTGCCGTGGCGCTGGCGGTGCTTGGTGCAGTGGCCTCGGCTGATCTGTGCGGGGCGGCCGCCCGGACTGGGGAGCGCATCATGGCGGAAGTGCGTTCGTGGCAGGATCCCCTGATCCGCGAAGTGCGCGGGCTTGGCCTGCTCATCGGATTCGATCTGGATACGGAAGCGATGGAATCGTGCGGCGCGTGGCGCGCCGATGACGGCATGGCGTCGCTGAGGGTCGTCAGGGCACTCATGGATGAAGGGCTGCTGACGGTGGCGGCGGGTCCGACTGTGGTGCGCTGGCTGCCTCCGCTCAACGTTTCGGCGGTTGAGGTTGATCTCGCCCTTGGCATGATGCGGCGGGTGCTGGACCGGCTCCGCGGAGAGCGGATTGTGAGGAACCCATGAAGGCATGGGATGATCTGCGGACTTGCAGGATCCTGGCCGGTCCGCAAGTTCACGGAAGATTTTCTGTACACATGCCACTGTCATTTTTGCCTGATACCTTCCTGCTGCGTCTGGGCGTTTTCGTCGCCGGGGCGATGCTCATTTCCTGTTCTCCCGCTGTCAACGATGCCGAGGTCAAGGACCTCGAGCTGAAGGCCGAGAAGGCGAGAGCGGAACTGGTGTCCCTCAGTGCGCAGCATGACGCGCTGCAGAAGGAGTCGACCGCCCTGCAGCAGTACAAGGGCGAGAAGGCGGACGACGCCCTCCGGACAGGCGAATCCCTGCTGGAAGAACGTGATTCACTCCTCGGTCTCCGCAAGGAAGTGCAGGACCGCATTGCCAGGCTCAAGGCCGGACGGGAAGCGCACCGCCAGACCCTCGAAGCTGGAAAAGCCAACTGAATCAGCCACCATGGACACTTCCGGAATCCGATCCCTGCTTCTGTTTCTCGCCCTTGGCGGTGGCCTTGCCTATTACTGGGACCGCAACCAGCGCGCCGAGAAATTCGAAGCCGTCCAGTCAGAAGTCACCAGCATCACCGGGACCATCGCGCAGCGGCAGTCCGAGATTGCCTTTCTTGAAAAGAAGCTCGGCCCGCTGCGGGAAGCTCAGAAGGAAGCCATCGCCAAGGATGTCCCGAAGCTGCAGGCGGAAGTCGCGGCCCTGAAGCAGGAACTCGACGCGCTCAAAGTCGAGTGGGAATCGGCGATCACCGATTTCGAGACTGCCATGACCGAGGTCCGGCTCACCGCCAAGCAGACCACCTACCCCGAGCTGGTGCTGCCATCGGGTGAGGTGCTCAAGGCCGCCAGCATCAGCAAGTTCGGCCAGGGCTTTGTGACCATTCAGTACGATGGCGGAGTCAAGAAGGTGCTTTCCGAGGATCTCCCGGCAGGCTGGAACGAGAAGTATTCGCTCGATTATGTGCCCGACACGGGGCGTGAGGAACTGGCCGGGCAGATTCAGGAGTCGACAGCCCTGCCGAGCAATCCGGCAGGCACCGTCGATGCGGCCCTCGCAAAGACCGAAGCCATCTACGAGCAGGAACTCAGACTGTCTCAGGAGATCCGGGAAATGAAGATGGAATCGAACCGGATTGTGCAGGAAGGATTCCGCGCCGCGATCAACCGCGGGCTCAGCGGAGACGCGGCTGCGGCCGCCCGGCGCAGCTACTTTCAGAAGGCCGACGCCATCCGGAAAGCCATCGATCCAAAGGTCGAACAGTACCGCAAGCTGCGTCAGCAGCGCCTCGTCATCCAGCAGGAACAGGTACAGAAGGCCAACGCGGCCAAGCCCAGGCAGAACTAGGCGCAGTTCTGTCCCTTTTGCCCGCCCGCCCCTGGCGCAGCGCCGGGTCATTCCTCTGAACGGGCTGTCCTCAGGGCATTCGCGCAGGAGGGGCTACGTGCCTGAAATCCCAGTGAATCAGACCTTGTTCATCAAGGGAAACCTTTTGACGCCGGGTGCCCGTTTTGTGATCGTGCGGGCGTTGCGTTGTCATTTGCCGACCCGTTAACCCCATTTGCTGCGAAGCGCACATCATGGATGCTTCTTGCTTTGACGGCCAGTGCAGGCGTGGCCCGCGCGGCTGCGGTGAACATCGTGAATCCTGGTTTTGAAGACGACGTGGCCCTCGTTCAGGGGAGCGGTGGTTGGTCGGATGCGGTCCCCAAAGGCTGGCCGGACTTTCAGAGTGGGGACAACACCAACATCATGGAAACCATCGGCGGGTTTGCATCGGATGGCCTCGCCCGCCTTGGATTTGACGGCAACGGGTTCGGGATGATCCATCAGGATCCCGGAACCGCACGGTCTGCCAACACCACGCATACCCTGACCGTGGGCGCAGGGAACCGGGCCAGCTGGGGTGCAGGCACCGGCGGGCCACCTGCGCATTTCCATTCAGAATCTGACCGCTGCGCGCCTTCCTGCCGACAATGTGCGGCTGGACGCGACCGCGATCCCGGAACCCGCTGCCGGACTGCTTGGCCTTCCCGGGGCAGCCTGCGTGCTGCGCCGCCGCCGGGCCTGATGGTGTCTGACTTTCTGTGGAGTGTTTATCCTGCGGACGGCCGATCCTGCCAAGGGTCGCCCGTGCCATGTGGCGGGTTCCATGCTTCCCTCCCTGCCAATCAGTGGAATGCGGTGCAAAAAGCTTTTCCTGCGGGACTGGCCGGACTATGCTGGGAGTTGGCGGCGGATGGCCGATGAACCAGTGACGCTGAATCCTTCCCTCATGATGCTACCATGATGGCTCTCCCCTTCCATGTGCTGACGTTGCGGCGGTTGTCTCTGCGGTGCGGCGGACCCCTTTCCACTGCGAGTTGATGCCTGCGGTCCCCGAGTTCCTGCGGCGGAGCCTTCTGGGCCCGGCATGGCTGCTGTTGGCGGCTGGTCCGCTCTGCGGCCCGGCCACCGGCGAAGAAAGCGGAGCGGTTTGTCCGGTGCCGCTTCCGCTCATGCCCGATCCAGTGAAGGACGGCTGGGAAACAGAAGCGTTTGCGGAAGCGAGCCAGTTGCAATTGAAGCGTCTGCTGCATCCACTGGAAGATGCCGGCGCCGCCGGGGAGGCGCTGCGCGGGCAGTTTGGGGTGATTTCCGGGGAAGTGCAGACGCTTGCGACGGATTCCGTGAAGATCCGGCGCGGCGGTCCCGTGATGGAGCCGAAGGCGGACGGTCCGTGGAGCGACGCGCTGGCGCAGCTGCGGGGCATGTTCCGCGGGGGAGAGACCATTCATTTCAAAGTGAAGACCGTCGGCGTGAAGCCCCCGGTCCGGAAGGGCGGCAGCACCGTGACGAGTCACCTGATTCATCTGGACGGAGCAGCTCCCGCGGGTGGCCGGCGCGAGGTGAATCTCAGCTGGGAGGCACGCTGGCAGACGGAGCGGGCCGAACAGCCGGGTGCGCTTCAGGGGGTGCGCTGTCTGTCACTGGAAGAAGTGACCACAGCGCTGGATCGCCCGTGGTTCAGCGATCAGACCGCGGAAGTCCTCGCGGAGGTGCCCGAGGTGGCCGCGCAGTTCGCCGGAGGCAATGCCGGGTACCGCCTCCAGCTGCAGGCGTCGCTGCCATTCTTCAAGTTCGGGCATCACGGGATTTCCGTGGCGGACGTGAATGGGGACGGGCGCGAGGATGTCTATGTCTGCCAGCCGGGTGGACTTCCGAACCGGCTGCTGCTGCACCGGGAGAATGGGAGGGTGGAGGAAGCGGGCTCCTCCTGGGGGGTGGACCTCCTCGATTCGTGCCAGTGTGCGCTCTTTGCGGATTTCGATGATGACGGCGACCCGGATCTCGTCGTGGCGACCGCTGGGCCACTGGTTTTTTTCGAGAACACGGGGCGGCGCATGGTGGCGCGCCTGAGGCTGCCTCCCGTGCTCAATGTCCATGGACTGGCGGCAGCGGATTACGACGGCGATGGCGACATTGATCTGTATGCGGCGCGCTATTTCCCGAGTGCGGGCGAAGGCGGAGAACTGGCCGTGCCCATGCCGCACTTTGACGCCAATAACGGCGGACCGAACTTCCTGATCCGGAACGACGGAGCCGGGCCGCCGGGAACCTGGCAGCGGTTCTCGGATGCCACCGCCGAAACCGGCCTTGATGCCGGCAACCGGCGCTTCAGCTACGCCGCCGTGTGGGACGACTGCAACGGTGACGGACTGGCGGACCTCTACGTGGCCAACGACTTTGGACGGAACAATCTCTTCCTGCAGGCCCGCCGGGATGGGAGGCCCACGTTCCGGGACGCAACGGAGTCGGCCGGACTGAGCGAGGGAGCATTCGGGATGAGCGCGGCGACTGGCGACCTGAACCGGGATGGATGGCCGGACATTCATCTGGGTGCCATGTTTTCGTCGGCCGGAAGCCGCATCACCACGCAGGACCGGTTCCGTCCGGATCTTCCGGAGCAGCTGCGTGGCCGATTCCGCAGGCTGGCCCGCGGCAATACGCTTTTCCTCAACCTGGCTGACCCGGCGGGACGGTTTGCCGACGTGAGCGTGGCGGCGGGCATCACGGTGGGCCGCTGGAGCTGGGCCTCGCTGTTTGCGGACATCGACAGCGACACATGGCCCGATCTGCTGGTGGCGAACGGATTCGTGACCGGGGCGATCCCGGACGATTTGTGAAGCGTCTTCTGGAGGCAGGTTGTCTCCTCGTCCCCCCTCCGCCCTGAGGCAGCGGAACTCGACGCCCAGCGGCCGTACCGCCAGTCGATCCGGCGGGTGGATGAACTGATCGATGCCGGAAACTCGCTGAGCGGCCGGGAACCGAACTGTGCGTTTCTGAACGCGGGCAACGGGACGTTTGCGACCGTGTCGGCACTCAGTGGTTTCGATTTTCCGGACGATGCCCGTTCGATGGCGCTGACCGACTGGGATGGCGATGGGGACCTTGATGTGTGGATGACAAACCGTACGGCACCCATGCTGCGGTTTCTGCGCAACGACGCGCCCTCCGGCCGCACCCTGCAGGTCCGGCTCGAGGGAACGGCGGCCTGCCGGGATGCGGCCGGGGCGAAGGTTGAAGTGCGGCTGCGGTCGGCCCCCGAACGTCCGGTGGTGCGCACCGTGAAGCTGGGCGAGGGATTCCTCGGGCAGAGCAGCCGGGTACTGCATTTCGGACTCGGAAAGGAGCCGGAGATTGCCTCCGTGGGCGTGCGGTGGCCGGATGGGAGCCGCGACGAGCTGCGCGGGGTACAGCCGGGGAGCCTGGTCCGCTTCACGCAGGGCGATCCCTTTCCGGTCGCTTCCCCCGTTCGGCCGGCGGTCGCTCCGGGGCCCCCTCGCCCGCTCGAAGGCCGCAGCGCCGCCTTGTCCGGTGCGGTGGCGCTCTTTCATCCAGTCCCCTTCCCCGCCCTGCCATCGGAGCGTCCCGATGGCACCGCATGGTCTGTCAGTGACGCGGAAGGTCCGGTCCTTCTCAATTTGTTTGCGTCGTGGTGTCCGGACTGCCGCAGCGAGCTGACGGAATGGAAGGAATCCGCGGAGGAATTCCGCAGGGCCGGGGTGCATCCGGTGCTCCTCTGCGCGGATGGCCGTGACGAACGGCATGACAGCACCACGTCCGATGCGTGGGCATGGCTGCGGCAGCAAGCGATCCCCTTCCCGGCCGGACGGCTCACGGACGAAGCCTTCCGCCGACTCAACGCCGCGCACCGTCAGCTCTTCGGAGCCATCGTGAGCCTGCCGATTCCGACCAGTTTCCTGCTGGACGGAAGGGGTCGGCTCGTGGCGGTCTACCGGGGCCGGACCGGCGCAGACCGGATCCTGCGCGACGCCGCGGCGGCCCGGGACGGGACAGAGCGCTACGATGCGGCGCTTCCGTTTCCGGGACGCTGGCTGGTGGAGCCTGCCCCGCCGGATCCTTCCTTCTGGCTGAATGATCTGGCGGCTGGCGGCCATCTGGAGGAAGCCGCTGGATTCTTCCGCCGTCACGCGGGCCTGCTGG
>JBIICE010000159.1:0-9564 GCA_044239025.1 Verrucomicrobiales bacterium | reverse complement strand
AGTCACGAGGATGGCATGATGGTTCTTGTGCGCAGCCGCGACTTCACGGGCCCATGAGACGACGGCGGGACGGGGGCCGAATTCGAGACAGAGGACGAGGAAGCGGAATGATCCGGCGCTGAAGACATGGTAGCTGTTTTCCGCGCGGTCCGGTTCAGCCGGGAAGAAGCCCTGGCAGCCGGGACGCTGCGCAAAGAACGAAGTCGGCAGGAATTCCGAGAGCCGGGTTTCCCGGGAGGTGGCATCGCCGCCGGGACCGTAGTCGTGATTGCCCGGCACGAGGCAGAGCGGGAGGTCGGGAGGCAGCGCGCTGAGGGCGTCATGGGCGGCGTACCATTCGCGGCCCTCATTGTTGTTGGTGACATCGCCGAGATGGAAGACTGCGGCGATGCGGCGCTCCTTGCGTTGTGCGGCAATCCAGCGGGTCTGGGCGAAGAAGGTTTCCGGTTTGCGCGAGGCATAGTACTGCGTGTCCGGAAGCACGGCGATCGTGAAGCCGTCGTCCGGGGGCAGGGGTGGCGGCCCTTTGATCAGTATGGCGTCCGCATAGGGATCCTTCCGTGCTGCCGTCTGTTTCCGGCCCGCCGCGGCAGCGGCCATGGGAGCGAAGATGGCCGAGGCGAGCAGGGAGCGGCGGGAATGCATGGCGGCGGAAGTTGGGGTCAGGCAAGGATTCCCTTGATGACCTTGCAGGGGTCCACGCCCGTGAGGCGCGCATCGAGACCCTGGAATTTCACGGAAAACCGCGCGTGGTCGATGCCGCAGAGGTGGAGCATGGTGGCATGGAGGTCGTGCATGGAGACCACATCGAGGACCGAGCGGTAGCCGAGTTCGTCCGTGGCTCCCCATGTGATGCCCGGCTTGATGCCACCGCCGGCCAGCCACATGGAAAAGGAATTGATGTGGTGGTCGCGGCCGGACCCCTGACCCATCGGGGTGCGGCCGAATTCGCCGCCCCAGATCACGAGCGTGTCGTCGAGCATGCCGCGCTCAAGGAGATCGCGCACGAGGGCAGCGCAGGCCTGGTCCGTATCGCGGGCGGCTTTGGGCATGGACTCCTCGATATTGCCGTGGTGGTCCCATGCGCGGTGGTAGAGCTGGATGAAGCGCGTGCCGCGCTCCGCGAGGCGGCGGGCGAGGAGGCAGTTGCTCGCAAACGAGCCATCGCCTGGTTCCTTCACCCCGTAGGCCTCGAGCACATGGGCTGGTTCGTCGCGGAAGTCCGTCAGTTCCGGCACACTCGTCTGCATGCGGAAGGCGAGTTCGTACTGCGCGATGCGGGTGAGCGCTTCCGGATCCTGATGTTCCGTGGCGGCGAGCTGGTTGAGCCGGTTGATTTCCTCGACGACGAGGCGCTGGGTCGACTGGCAGACGCCATCGGGATTGCCGACGTAGTGGACGGCGTCGCCGCGTGACTGGAAGAGGATGCCCTGGTATTTGGAGGGGAGAAACCCGGCGCTCCACTGACGGGCCGAGACCGGCTGGGCGCCGTTGTAGCCCTTTGCCTGGGACATCAGGACGATGAAACCCGGCAGGTTGTCCGATTCTGTGCCGAGGCCGTAGAGCAGCCATGATCCCATGCTGGGTCGGCCTTTGAGGATCGATCCACTGTTCATGAAGGCCTGGGCGGGATCGTGATTGATCTGTTCGGTGACCATGCTGCGGATGATGCAGAGGTGGTCGGCGATGCGGGCCGTGTGAGGGAAGAGGTCCGAGATTTCCTGACCGCTCTGGCCGTGGCGGCGGAATGCGGTGAACGGGCCGCGCGCCTTGAGAACTGAGTTCTGGAGTTGCGCGAGTTGCTGGCCGCGGGTGAAGGATTCCGGGAATGGCTGGCCGTGGAGCCGTTTCAGTTCCGGTTTCCAGTCGAAGCTTTCGAACTGCGACGGACCGCCCGCCATGCAGAGGTGGATGACGCGTTTGATGCGAGGCGGGAAGTGAGGGAGGGCAGCGGCAGCTGTCCGCTGGCTGAGCCATTGGCAGGCGAAGGCACCGAGGCCGAGACCGGACTGCCGGAGAAAGGATCGCCGGGCGATGGAAGTGGCGGGATTCATGGCGGGTCAGTACCTGGTGATGGTTTCGTGGAGATTGAGAAGGACGCGGCAGAGGGAGGTCCATGCGGCCGCCTCGCTGGCGGAGCCCTGCGGGGGAGGAGCCTGGCCGGTGGCGAGGAGCTTCGGGGCGTCGTCCGGCAGATCCGTGTAGGCCTTGCGGGCCCGCGTGAGGAATGAGAGCAGCCCTGCGGATTCCTCCGTGCCCGGCGGGCGGTTGAGCGCGAGCTGGAAGGCCGTGGCGATGCGTTCCGCGTCCGTGCCGGGACTTCCGAGGAGGCGGTTGGCGAGCACGCGGGCCGCCTCGACGAAAGTGGGATCATTGAGCAGAGTGAGAGCCTGCTGCGGGGTATTGGAGGCCGTGCGGATGGCGATGCAATCTTCGCGGGAGGGCGCGTCGAAATTGGCGAGCATGGGGTGGAGGAACGTGCGCTGCCAATGCGTGTAGATCCCGCGGCGGTACTGGTTGGGGCCGCTGTCCGGGGCGTAGCTGCGGTCCGGAAACTGCAGGCCCGTGTAGTAATCGTCCGGCTGATAGGGTTTTACGGGCGGACCACCAAAGGTGAGGTCGAGGAGGCCCGCGATGGCCAGCGCGTTGTCCCGCACGCATTCCGCCTCGAGGCGTCTGGCGTGCTGGGAAGCGAGCCAGCGGTTGAGGGGATCTGCTTCGCGGGTTTCCGCGCGCGGGGTCGACGACTGGCGGTAGGTGTGGCTGCTCACGATGAGCTGGACCATGCGGCGGAAGTCCCAGTCCTTGCGGAATTCCGCAGCCAGCCAGTCGAGCAGTTCCGGATGAGAAGGAGCCTCGCCCTGGGCCCCGAGGTCGTCGGTCGGCGCGCTCAGGCCGGTGCCGAAGAACTGACGCCACAGGCGGTTCATGAGAACGCGTGCCGTCAGTGGGTTCTGCGGACTGACGAGCCAGTTGGCGAGGTCGAGCCGGTTCAGCGGGCCCTTGCGGTCTGCCGCCGGGAGGAAGCCCGGGGTGGCCGCCGGGGTGATAGGGCCTGATTCATCCTGCCAGTTGCCGCGGGCGAGGACCCGGATGGCGAGCGGTTGGGCGGCGCGTTCCGTGACCATGACCGGGGTGGTGCCGTGGTGGGTGGCGGCGATCTGCTGATCGAGTGCGAGGAGCGCGGCAGCAGCCGGAGCCTTTGTCATGATCAGCCAGCTGGCGGCATCGGCAGCCGGGGGCGTCATCGTTGGGCTGATGATCAGGGGGGAGACGCTGATGCGGAGGCAGGCAGCTGTGTGGGCGGGCAGGGACACGCGCAGAGTTTCGTCATCCGCGGGCTCAAGGGGTTCGTCGAGGACCCAGATGGCCGTGTGCGGAAGCAGTTCCGCTCCGCGTTCCGAGGTCCAGCCCTGAGCGATTCCGGGGATTTCAAAGCCATTGCTGTAGCGGGCCCGGCGGCGGTCCGCATCGGCGGCGCGCACTTTCAGTGGGATGGCCTTTCCCGTGACCGGTACGCGGAAGAACGAGGGTTTGAGTGTGACATCGCCGCCGCGGGTGATTGATCCGCCGCGTGCCGGATCGGGCAGCAGTTCGATGCGGATCGCCGTCATTCCGCTGGCTGGAAGCGTCAGTTCCGTCGCGCTGGCCTTGCCATCGGGGAAAGTGATGCGGCCGTCAGCGGACACGGTCGGCATTTCCCTGGGATCCTTTGGTGGCGTGATGGCGGGGACGGGAGACGTCCAGCCGTCCGGATGCGATTGAAGAAATGCGGTGGCCTTGGCTCGCCACGAGGCAAAGGCCTGCTGCTGTTCTGGCGCAAGAGCTGCAAGGGCCTTCTCCGCTGTGTCCCGGAAGGTGGCGACGAGGCGGTCACGGGTTTCCCTGAGGGCGCGGCTGACGACTCTCCGTTCCGGTGGGAACGGGTGATCATTGCTCCAGCCCTTGAGGTCGGGATTCGGGGTGTAGGCGTAGTCGTTGTAGACACCCCACTGCTTCACGTCCGCGAAGAACGCGCCGAGGGCGTAGAAATCCTTCTGCGTCCACGGGTCGAACTTGTGGTCGTGGCATTCGGCGCAGCCCGTGGTGGCCCCGAGCCACGCCATTCCCACGGTGCGGACGCGGTCAGCCGTGTATTTCGCGAGGTATTCCTTCGGCTGAGCGCCGCCCTCGCGGGTCATCATGGTGAGCCGGTTGAAGCAGGTGGCGGTCCACTGACTGTCCGTGGGTTGCGGCAGCAGGTCGCCCGCCAGTTGCTCGCGCGTGAACTGATCGAACCGCATGTTCTGCGAGAAGGCCTCGATGACCCAGTCGCGGTAGGCCCAGGCATTGTGATTCTGGTCGCCATGAAAGCCCACGGTATCGGCGTAGCGCACGACATCGAGCCAGTGCTGCGCCATGCGTTCTCCGCACTGCGGACTGGCCAGCAAATGACTGACGAGCGCGTCGGGGTTGCTGATCGCGGCAGAGGCTGGCGACGGCGGCAGTCCGGTAAGGTCGAGTGCCAGCCGCCTCACGAGCGTGTGGGGCGGAGCTTCCGGTGATGGAGCGATGTCCTTGGCGAGGAGGGGAGCCTGAATGAAGGCATCGATCGGGTTGCGGACCATGGCGCGTGGATCGCTGAGTGCCGGAATCTCCGGCTGGACGATCGGGGTGTAGGCCCAATGGGCTTCGTAGGCTGCGCCGTCGGCAATCCACTGACGCAGCATTTCCTTCTGGGCCGGCGCCAGTGATTTGTGGGATTCCGGAGGCGGCATCAGTTCGTCCGGGTCGGCCTGATGCAGGCGGGCCATCAGTTCGCTTTCCTCCGGCTTTCCGGGCACAATCGCCGGCTTTCCGGAATCGGCGGGCTTGAGGGCCTCCCCGCGGATGTCGAGTCGCAGCCCTCCCTTGCGGTGACTGCCGTCCGGACCGTGGCAATGGAAGCAGTTGTCCGAGAGGAGCGGGCGGATGTCCCGGTTGTAGCGCAGCGGAGCGGCAGAGGCCACTGCGGGAATCAGGATGGCCGGAAGGATGAGCCTGAGCATGAAGCAACGTGACAGCAACGGGACGGATTTCCATCGCGTCATTGCGGAGGCATCCGGAACGTGGTAGGGTGCCCCATGGCTGCAGGGAATCAGATCGTGAAAGTGGAAGTCCGCTCCGTTGTGCCCACGAGTGGGGGCGCGGCCGTTTTTCTGGGCGGCGAGGGCAAGGTGATGGTGATCTACATCGACAGCGTGGTGGGCATGGCCATCATGAGTGCGATGCGGCAGGAACCGCGGGAGCGGCCCCAGACGCACGACCTCATCAACAGCATCCTCGCGGGATTCGGGGCCAAGGTAGACCGCGTCGTCATCAATGACTTCAATTCCGGGGTCTTCTACGCCCGGCTGTTTGTGGTCGCTGAGAACGAACTCTATGAGCGCAAGATCCTCGAGATTGACGCCCGTCCGAGCGATTCCCTCGCCCTTGCCATGGCGCATCATGCTCCGGTGTATGTGGTGCGGTCGGTCTGGGACGGGACCGAAGATGTCACTGCGCTGCTGGCGAGCATGGAGGCCGGGGAGGGGGAACCCGGACAGGGCGGCACGGAGGCAGTGGACTGAGGGCCCCGCGGGAGACTTCTGGTTGCAAAGGCCCGGTCGCACCGTGACGTGATGGGCCTATGTCCGACTCACCGAAACTCAAGCTCGGGCTGCCGAGCGGCAGTCTGCAGGAACCGACCCTGGCACTGCTGGACCGCGCTGGTTATTCGATTCAGGGTGCTGCGCGCAGCTACCGTCCGTCCGTGGACGATCCGGAGATCGAGATCCGTCTGCTGCGGGCGCAGGAGATCGGGCGCTATGTGGACCACGGCTTTCTGGACGCCGGCATTACCGGGCGCGACTGGGTGATCGAAAACGGGGCGGATGTTGAATACATCTGCGAACTGCCGTATTCCCGTGCGACGCTGCGGCCGACGCGCTGGGTGCTTGTCGTGCCCGAGGATTCTCCCGTGAAGACGGTGCAGGACCTCGCCGGGAAGCGGATTGCCACGGAAGCCGTGGGACTCACACATCATTACCTGCGGTCCAGGGGAGTGGAGGCCGAAGTCGAGTTTTCATGGGGAGCCACGGAGGTCAAGGTGCCGGAGCTGGTCGATGCCATCGTTGACATCACGGAAACCGGATCGTCGCTGCGGGCCAACAAACTGCGCATTGTCGACACGCTTCTGGAAAGCTATCCGCAGCTCATTGCGAGCCGTCCGGCCGCCGCGGATCCATGGAAGCGCGCGAAGATCGACCGGATTGCCCTGCTTCTGCAGGGAGCCCTCAATGCCCGCGGGAAAGTTGGTCTGAAGATGAACCTGCCAAAGAACCGTCTGCAGGATCTCGTGGACGGCCTGCCCAGTCTGCGCCGGCCGACCATTGCCCATCTGACCGATCCCGACTGGCTCAGCGTGGAGACGGTCATTGATGAATCTGTCGTCCGCGAGATCATTCCGCAGCTCAAGGCGCTTGGGGCCGAGGGCATTATTGAGTATCCGCTGAACAAGCTGGTGCATTGAGCCTCGAGCCGCCTGTCGGTTCTGTGCTACCGGGGGGCGGGGAAAAGCTACCGTTTCCGGACTGGATGGCGTAGGTTCAGAGACGTCATGACGAGCAGCGCACTGCCAGAACTGGCCATTCACACGATTACGACCAGGCCTTGGTCGCTGGAAGAGTGTGTTTCCGCCTATGCAGCGGCGGGAGTCCGTGGGGTCACGCTGTGGCGGTATCATTTTGAAACGGTGGCTCCCCGTGATGCCGGGAGCCTGATCCGGGACGCGGGCATGGTCTGCAGCGGTCTGGCGCGCGGGGGATTCTTTCCCGCTCCGACCGCGGAGGGCCGAAGGCTGGCGGTGGAGGAGAATCTGCGGGCCATCGACGAGGCGGCGGCCTGCGGCGCTCCCGTGCTCGTGCTCGTCTGCGGGGCGCTGCCTGGTCAGGCCCTCACGGAGAGTCGCCAGCAGATTGCCGAGGGCATCGCGCAATGCCTTGATCATGCCGCCGCCGCCGGGGTCCGGCTCGCCATCGAACCACTCCATCCCATGTACGCAGCCGACCGCAGCGCCATCGTCACCATGGGGCAGGCGAATGACGTCTGCGATCTGCTTGGTTCCCCTGCCGGACTTGGCCTTGCGGTCGACGTGTATCATGTCTGGTGGGATCCGGATCTTGCGGAGGAAATTGCGCGGGCCGGAGCGGCCGGACGCCTGTTTGCCTATCATGTCTGCGACTGGCGGATTCCCACGGAAGACCTGCTCAACGACCGCGGACTCATGGGCGAAGGCCCCATCCCGCTGCGTGCCATCCGTGCCATGATGGAGCAGGCGGGATTCCGCGGCTTCAGCGAGGTCGAGATTTTTTCCGACCGCCGCTGGAAGCAGCCCCAGGACCAATGGCTCGCGGAAGTCGTCGCCGCATGGCAGCAGCATTGCGGACCCCCGGGCAAGGCCCACGACTGCATTTCTTCCTGAAGCACTCACCAATCAATATCATGCGCACCATCGGCATCATCATGAACGGCGTCACCGGACGCATGGGTACCAATCAGCACCTTGTGCGGTCGATTGCGGAGATCATCCGTCAGGGTGGATTGACGGCAGGCGGCGAAGTGATCATGCCGAAGGTGGTGCTGACGGGTCGGAGTGAAGAGAAGCTGCGGGCTTGTGCGGAGAAGGCCGGGGTGCCGGTAGAGATGACGACGGATGTGGCAGCGGCCCTTGCGCGTCCGGACATGGAGATATTCTTCGATGCGAGCGGCACGCAGTACCGCGGGAAATTCGTGGACATGGCTGCGGCGGCCGGGAAGGCGATCTACTGCGAGAAGCCGACGGCCACGAACCTGGCCGAGGCCGTGCGCCTCGCGGAGGTGGCCGAGGGGGCCGGAGTGAAAAACGGCGTGGTGGCAGACAAGCTGTGGCTTCCCGGCATTGTGAAGTTCCGGAAGCTGCGCGACTCCGGATTCTTCGGCCGGATCCTGAGCGTGCGTGGGGAATTCGGCTACTGGGTTTTCACGGGCTCCGATCCGGAGCAGCCGGCGCAGCGGCCTTCATGGAATTACCGTTCGGAAGACGGCGGAGGCATCATGATCGATATGTTCTGCCATTGGCGGTATCTGCTCGATGATCTTTTCGGCGGGGTGAAGCGACTCAGTGCGGTGGGAGCCATTCACATTCCCGAGCGGATCGGGGAGGACGGCAAGCCGTACCATTGCACGGCCGACGATGCTGCCATGGGGACCTTTGAGCTGGAGAACGGTGTCCTCTGCCAGCTGAACAGTTCGTGGTGCGTGCGGGTGCGGCGTGACGATCTCGTGACCTTTCAGGTGGACGGCACGGAAGGCAGTGCGGTCTTTGGTCTGCGGCGGTGCTTCACGCAGAGCCGCAGGGAGACACCCCGCCCGGTCTGGAATCCGGACATGCCGCAGCCAATCGATTTCCTGGCCGGCTGGCAGGAAGTACCGGATGACACGGCCGGCTATGGCAATGCCTTCCGGCAGCAGTGGGAATTGTTCCTGCGGCATGTGGTCGCCGGTGGGCCCTTCCGCTGGACCCTGCGCGAAGCCGCCAAAGGCGTGCAGTTGGCCGAACTCGGCATGAGGTCGTGGCAGGAACGCCGCTGGCTGGATGTCGGACCGCTGCCGTGACCATCGGACGGGCATGAACCCGCTGCGTGAATCATTCCGGCAGCAGCGTCAGAGCGTGCGCCAGCACATGGGGAAACGGGATGTTCGCGAGCCGACCGTAATGATCGTGGCGGCTCAGCCGGCTCCTGGTGCTGGCGGGGCTGCTGATGCCGCAGAGGAAGCGCGCCAGTTGCCGCGCCGAGCGCAGGGCGGCGCGGCGTTCCGCGATGAGGGACTGCATGATGGCGACATCATCGGCGGAAATCTCCCCCGGTGGTGACACGGGCAGAGCCGCGGACGAGGCAGGCCTCCCGTGGCAATTTCCGCAGTGCCCGCAGTCGGCAGACAGCGACTCTCCGAAATGGGCGAGCAGCGCCCGTGTCAGGCAGCCGGTTTCCCGCGCCCATGACACCACTGCATCGAGCTGGGCCAGTTCGTGGGCTTCCCTGCGGTGGAAGACCGCTGCGATGGCCGCGGCGGTTTCCATGACGGGCTGAGGCGGGGAATTGATGCGGTAGCGCAGGCGGCGGTGCGAAAACTGCACCACGGCATCGTTGTCATGGGAAAGCAGATTGAGGTACATCTGCATTTGGCTCACCCCAAGGCCAATCGTCTCCCCAGCCGCCGGGAGGTCGATGGTCAGCCACTGACGGCCTGTTTCCGCGCATTCCAGAATGGTCTCCAGCAGACGACGCTCCAGCGGATCCCGTCCTGCCATCACCTGATGCCGCGGCCGCAGAAAGCGCACACGGCAGCGGCCATGGAACGAACCGGCGGCCACGATGTGGTCATCACTTTCGAGGCAAGCAAGGATCGTCTCCGTGACATGCGGCCGACTGTCGGTGGCCTGGGAAAGATCGTAGACCGACACCTCGCATTCCTGACCCTGCCGCAGGATGGCATTGACCGCGGCGGTGATTGCCTGCGGGCCGG
>JBIICE010000158.1:0-9604 GCA_044239025.1 Verrucomicrobiales bacterium | reverse complement strand
GTTGGCGCTGGGGGGGGTGGAACGGAGCGCGGGTTTTCCAACCCGCGTTTGGATTCGTGGTTGGCGGACAGGAATGTCCGCCCTCCGTTGTCGTGCAGGAAGGTAGCGCGCCGTTGGCGCTGGGGGCCCCCGGTGGGTCGATGCAAAGAGGTCTGGGCGTTTGTCCGGAACGCGCAATGCAGTGCCGGGCGGCGATGGGCTTCCTGGTTGGTCGCCGGGCGGTGACCGTGGAGCCATTCACTGGCATCATGAGATCTTTGCCTGCACCGGACCGAACCGTGAGATCATCGGGGCCTGCCGCAGAGCCGACTCGATTGATGCTTCGCAGGGCATGCTGCAGGGGCATGGGCAGAGCGGCAAATCGGGAAGTCGAGGCAGCGTTCCCAAAGCTTGGCTTTCACGACACCTTGATGCGGCTCGCGAAAGATTACGGGGGCTCGACACTCGTTGGCGGCATCAAGGTCACGCCTTGCATTGTGAAGTGGTGGCCGCGGTCATGATGGCGGAATCCAGTCGGGACGAGCGATCATTCCGCCCGCTGCTGCGGCTCGGTTGGCCGTTTCCGACGTTCCTGAGGCCACCGGGGGGACTGCGTCGCTGCGGGAGCCGTCCGCGGTGCGGTTGACATGAGATCGGTTTCCTGGAACGGCTGAATATGGATACGGCGCATGCGAATCGGGTGGTCATCGCTGGCGGCAGCGGCTTTCTGGGAGTCTCCCTTGCCTGCCATCTGACAGCTGCCAACTGGGAGGTAACGATCCTGTCGCGGAATCGGCCTCGGCCCGAGGGCCCGTGGCGGCACGTGGCCTGGGACGCCCGCTCCACGGGCGCATGGACCGCCTGTCTGGAGGGAGCCGCCGGGCTTGTGAATCTGGTGGGCCGCACCGTCGACTGCGTGAAGACGCCCGACCACTGTGACGAGATTCTACGATCGCGGGTCGAGGCCACCCGGGTGCTGGGCCTTGCCTGTCGATCGGTGAATTCTCCACCTCCCGTGTGGGTGCAGATGAGCACCGCGCACATTTATGGAGATCCCCCGAGTGTGCGGTGTGACGAGGACAGCCCGACCGGCTATGGGCTGGCACCGACGGTGGGGCTGGCGTGGGAGCGGGAGTTTGCGCAGGCACTGCTTCCACAGCAACGCGGCGTCGTATTGCGGACCAGCTTCGTCATCGGCAGAGACCGCGGTGCTGGCGGCGGAGCCTTGTCCAAGCTCGTGCCACTGGCGCGCAGCGGCCTTGGCGGGTCCGTCGGCAGCGGACGTCAGGGCATGAGTTGGATTCACGAACTGGACATGAACCGGCTCATGGAACGTGGCCTTGCCAATGACAGCATGCACGGAGTCTACGTGGCCAGCAGTCCGAATCCGGTAAGCAACACCGAGTTCATGCGCTGCCTGCGGGAAGCAGCGCCCTCGCCAAAAGTGCCGCTGGGATTGCCAGCCTTCACGTGGATGGTGCGCCTTGGTGCCATGCTGCTGCGCACCGATCCGGAGATCGCGCTTCATGGCCGGTACGTTGCGAGCCGCCGCCTCGAGCCGGAAGGATTCGCCTTCAGCTACCCGCGACTGCCCGAAGCGCTGGCCGCCTGCTTCGCCCCGCAATGTTAGGCTGGAACCGACACGCTAGCGAGCTGGCCACTGCGGCCTGCGGTGTGGCGGGTCCTCGCACTGCGAACCGGGGGCGATTCCGTCCAGAGAATCGGCGGTGATTGCTGCTGCCGGGGTGTGCCGGTGGAAGCCCCCGGAAGCCCGGCGACCTCCCGATCCGAGGATTATTCCGCCGCCCGTTGCAGCGGGACTTCACAGAACGTCAGCGCCGCAATGCCATTCTTGCCCCGCAGCAGTTTCATCTGATCCCACGACGCCTCCTTGAGATAGGTGATCGACTTCGCGGCCGTCTCGCCCTTCAGCTGCAACCTGACGACATTCCCTTCCCCGCTCCCGCCAGTGACAAGGTCCTTCTCACCATCCAGATAGAACTGCCCTGCCAGTTCATGGCGCCACTCCACTGGTTGATTGAATTCCAGCACGACCTCATGCTTCGCCTTGCCATCGACACGCGCGCTCACCAGATCCGGTGCCGTCACCGATCGCTCCGGCTTCTTTCCGTACAAATCCGCCTCCATGAGCGGCAAAACCAGATTGGCTATTTCTGCCCAGCCAATGAGCGGAAAGTGACACGGTCCTGGCGGGACAATCCCGAGCGTGGACATCACTCTCAGCCGCGAAAAGCGCCGCACCATGGTCCGCTGCCGTTCCCGCAGGCGATCGCCCGACCCCATTCTTCCGCCCATGCTGCACGAATCCGGCCAGATCTGGAAGGTATAGTAATAGGCGACATTCGGAAAATCCGTTTTCCACCCGGCACTCATCTCCATGAACAACTCCTGATACGACTCCCAACCGAATCCGCCGGTCGGGCCGTCCGACCCCTGATCGCTTTCGCCCTGGTGCCATAGGATCGCGCGGATCCCGTGTGTCAGCTTCGCCTCACGGACCCGCCACAGCATTCTCCCGTAGATCGACTCCCGGTTCGTGGGATCGTCCTTGAGCCGCTGATGCTGATCGATGCGCGTTCCGCCGACGGCCGCATTGATGATGCAGACCGGCACCTGCTGACTCGCGACCAGTTGCTTGGCGAGTTCCATCCCCCACCAACCCAGTTCGGCCTCTTCCCCCTTCTCTGCCTTCCAGACCGGCAGACACCACAGATTCGAGCTGTCGTGTTCCGCGTTTCCATTGGGCCGACCGTAGCTGCGGATCCACGGACTTGTCTCCGGCGGAGACTTTTCGCCCGTATCCGTGGCGAGAGCATTCGACTGTCCATCAATGATGAACGCATCTCCGCACACCAGATCCCCGACTTCATCCAAGACCATTTCCGAGCCGCCGTGCACTCGCCCGAATGCCACGGCATAGCGCACCAGAGCTGGCTTCAGCTTCACGGCAAAGGCATAACGCCCGGCCCCGTCCGGCTTCGCTGTCTCACTGCGGTACGGCTTGCCATCGACCGTCACCCTGAGGAAAACCTCGTCCGCCGCGCCCTCCAGCATACCCCGATAGTGCAGGGTTCCCTCGCCGGATCCCTCACGTGCGTAGAACTGCCCTTTGCGCGGTTTTTCATCCGCCTCGGGTACCCGTTCCACCCACGGATCACTCTCCGGTTCCTTGACCGCAATGGTCCCGCTGGCCGTCACCCGTTTCCCTCCATTGTTCACCGTGGCCTTGACGGTCAGATCTCCGCTGTTCTGCGCCCGCTTCAGCACCAGTTTTCCGTCGCGTTCCTCCTTGATGACCGCCAGCGGCGTGACCTCCCACTGGACGGCGACCTCAGCCGCTCCGGCCTGCGCCATGGCCTCCCGGTTCGCGATCATCGGTTCGATCACCAATTCCCGCCGTCCATCCCACGCCTGCGGGAGCGGAAGACCCTGCGGAGCCAGAAGCGGATCCGGCACGGATTCGCGGACCGTCACGGCTGCCTTGAGGACCTTGAGTCCTTCCGCAGTCACCACCCGGCACACCACCGTGGCCGATTCATCGCCTGTCACGCGGCCGGCCTCAAAGCGATAACGGAACCGGTCGACCGCGACCCGTTTTTCCTCGCCGCCGCGTTCCACGGACCAGTAAATCTTCTGAGCCCCGCCGGCCTCCACCCGGAATTCCGCTGCCCCGCCTTCGGCCACGGTCGCCACCTCCGGCACCAGGCCCATGCCCTTACCCTGCGAAACCAGCGGCCCCACCAGCGTCTGCAGTGGTTTCTGATTTTCATGCTGCAGGCGGATCCAGTCCGGCGACCGCACCACGCGCGAAATCCTGACCTCGTCGACATCCCCTTCGTAGCCATAGTTCCCGTACCATCCTCCCACCCAGAACTTCGACGCCTTCGGCAGATCGAGCATGGGATCGGAAACACCATCGAGCACGCCATTGATGTACACCCGCGAATCCTTCTCCGAGTAGGTATGCACCACATGATACCACTGTCCGGTCGCCAGCGGTGACTTCGCTTCCACATCGGCAAAGTAACACTGAATCGCCATCCGCGGCGGACTGAGGAAATTGAACATCACCTTGCACGGCCGCTTCTCCTCTCCCCATGCGAGCACCGTCCCGTTGGCGCGCTCCGCCCGGAACCATGCCTCCGTCGTCATTGGTCCCGTCCCCGAAGGAAACCCCGTGATTCCCTCACCTCCGAAAATCCCCTTACGTTCCGCAAAGTGCCGCGCCTTCCCCACCACCCCGGCGACCGCCGTGGTGCCCTCGTCCTTCGGCATCGTTCCGCCCGCTGCATCCGCTCCGGGATCCGCAAGGTGCAGCACACTTGCATATCCATTCGATTCATTGAAAACCGCGCGTCCGTCCGCCGCACTTTCTGCATCTTCCTTGCCCCAGTGCATCCGCAATTCCCGCACGGCATTCCCGCGGATCACGGGGACCCGCACCCACAGTTCCGCCACTCCGGCCGCTGCATCCCATCGCTCGATTTCATGCGCCAGCGCCACTCCGCCGTCCGCAAACCTCACGTCCCGTCCATCCGGACGCGCCGTCCCGAAATCAAACCAGTCGCGGTCGAGCCTGACCAGCACCGGGAAATCCTTCACCTCCGCCGATTCCGGAAGATTCGCACCCTCTGGAGTCGTCAGGACGTGAATCACTCCGGAACGTGGCCAACCCTCGAACTGCGCCATGCCAGCGGGAGCCAGCGCCAGCAGCAGGGAAACAACGGAGAAGCGGGTGTCGTGCCTTATCATATTATGCCAGGATTTTATTGGTTTACAGATCCGCAGTGGCAGGGTTTCACCAATCGTCCGTGCGGAACGGCGATGCGGGAAGTCCGGCCTTGTTGTAGAGATTCGCCCCCTCAGGATTCATGCGGTATGCATAGCGTACGGCCAGCGGTTCCTTCACTTCGGCCGCGGAGACGACCACCGCGTCGCCCTCGATGACCGCATCGGCCCACACCCAGTTCCGGTCGGCTCCCGCCACCGCGAATCCCTTGAGCTTCGTCCCGGCCTGTTCCGCGGCCACGGCGAGCCCATCCTTTTTTCCTGCCATGAGTCCGCCGCCCGTGTGCTCGAACTTCAGCCGGACCTTTCCTTCTGCGATCTCCATTTCCTTCATGAGCGGACCGGAGACCACGGTATCCTTCAAGCCGTAATCCCGGCCGAGAGCCCACTGGGCGAGCCGCATGCCTACATCGTACTTGTTCCGCGGGTGGATATCGTCCCGCTCCGCCAGTGGCACGGTGTCGGTGATCACTGCCATGCCCGTGTTTGGCAGGCGCATTGCCTTGCGCTGCGCCTCCCGCAGCTTCGCCCAGCCGTTGCCGCCGGCCGCGTCGTCGGTCACGGCCTGGAAGCTCGCGAGCTGGACAAAATAGAACGGGAAATCGCCCTGGGCCCACACCTTCCGCCAGCCACCGATGAGCGCATCCATCTTGTGATAGTAACTCTCGCCTTCCCCGCCGTTCGATTCCCCCTGGTACCACAGCGCCCCCTTGATTGGCAGCTTCACGATCGGATGAATCATGGCATTGTACATGCCGCTCCAGCCACCGTCCGGGGGCCCGGAGACGGCCGGGGGCGCACTCACCGGCATCCCGCCGGCCAGATCACGCCGAGTCTGCGCCACCCATGCTTCCACCGCTTCCAGCGTCTTCGGCAACTGTTCCCGGTAGGCGCGCAGCGCTTCCTGTTTCGCTTCATGCTGAGGCTTCAGGGCTTCGACCCCGGCAAGGCCAGCCGTGGCGACCCACGGCTCAATGGGTGTTCCGCCCCAGTTCGCATCCACGATTCCGACCGGCACGCCCGTTTTCTTCACGATCTCCCGCGCGAAATAGAATCCCACTGCCGTGAAGCCCGGGACCGTCTCCGGGGTGCAGACCTGCCACTGTGTGGCCGTCGGCGCGTCGTCCTGTTCCACTCCTGAGACCACGTGATTGAACTTGATCCGCCGGATGGCGGGCAGATTCGCGCCCTTGGCATCTTCCTCCGCTCCCACGCAGCCATTCAGCGTCATTTCCATGTTCGACTGACCGGAACAGACCCAGATGTCGCCGACGATGAGATTGCGCAGGGTCACCGTATTTCCGGCCACCACCGTCAGTTCCAGATTCTCGCCGGCTTTCAGGGCGGGCAATTCGACCAGCCACTGACCCTTCGCGTCCGCCTTCGCCTGCGCCGTGGCTCCAGCCAATCTGACCTCCACCGACTCCCCGGCATCCGCCCAGCCCCAGATCCTCACGGGACGGTCCCGCTGCAGCATCATGTTGTCCGTGAAAACCGTCGGCATGCGCACCGCAGCCGTCAGGGGACTCGCTGCCACGGTCAGAGTAGTCACCACCATCATCCGGGCGAGGCCGCGCGCGGCCGCTGTCTTGGCTGTTTTCATGTCAGGGAAATTCCAGGTTATGGGTTCATGGCCGCTCGGCGCACCCGATGATCCGGCAGCCCGTGGGTAGTGATCCAATCCCGTGACAGCAAGCCCCATACGCCACCGGATCCGCGGAGACTTCCGGTGGCCCCGCGGGTAACGGGCTGGCGGCACTTGCGCTTCCGCAGCGACCCGAGCCCGCCCTTTCCCTGGTCACACCCGACCGCTGCTTCCCGCACTGCCTTGGCGGGGACGGCTGACGGGTTGATTGCAGCGAGGGCTGTGGCGTCGGGCCATGCCGCGGGGTAGTGCTCAGCGGCGGCGGGACAGGAATCTGCCGAGCGCTTCATCGGCGACGACACCGGCAAGGATGAAGCAACCGATGACGAATTCCTTGAATTCATCGCGGACGATCAGGCCGACGGCCTGGCGGACTTCTGCGACCATGAGGATACCGAGGAGGACCCCGGCGACGCCCGCCTGACCGCCGCGGAGGCTGCAGCCCCCGAGGACGGCACCGGCAATGGCCCATAATTCGTAGAAGTTTCCGAAGCCTGAGCCCTGGGCGCTGTTCACTTCGAGCAGGAAGAGAATGCCCGCGAGGCCCGCGAGCACCGAGCAGATGATGTAGGCCATGATGCGGACGGCGTCGGTATTGACGCCGCTGAAGCGGGCAGCCTGTTCGTTGCGTCCGGTGGCGATGAGGTGACGTCCCCAGACCGTGCGGTTGAGGAAGACGGCAGCCAGTGCCGCCAGCGCGAGCAGCAGGAGGAAAACGGCCGGAACCGGCAGATCTCCCAGCGGTTGCCCCTTCACGAGGGCTTCCCGCATCCACTGCGCGCCGGGTGGGACCATCTGTTCGCGGTTTCCGCCCACAATGCGGGCCAGTCCACGGTAAATGAACAAACCGCAGAGGGTCACGAGAAATGGCTGCAGCCGGAGCCTCGTCACGAGCAGACCATGCAGGGTGCCCGCGATGGCCGAGACCCCCAACACCGACAGCACGGCAAGCCCCGGAGACATCCCGTAATCCCTCATGAGCACCGGAAAAAGTACCGCCGACAGACCGATCCATGAACCGATGGAAAGGTCGATGCCCCCGGTGATGATCACAAAGCTGACCCCGAGGGCAATGATGCCGTAGAGACCGGCATATTTGAGGATCAGTCCGATGCCATCTCGGCTGATGAACCGGGGTTCGAGGCTGGTGCAGATGATGGTGAGCAGCACCAGAAGGGCGGCGATGATGAGAGTTTTCTGATGTCGTGCCAGAGAGGTTTTCATGCTGCCGATTCCTGAATGGTGGGGGTTGCTCCGGTGGCGAGACGCATGACCGATTCCTCCGTGGCCCCGGCACGCTTCAGGATGCCTGCGATGGAGCCTTCGTGAAGGACCATGATGCGGTCGGAAATCCGGAGGACCTCCTCGAGGTCGCTGGAAATGACAAGGACCGCCGCGCCCCGGGCGGCCAGGGATTCAATGAGGGCGTAGATCTCGCGTTTCGATCCCACATCGACACCACGGGTCGGTTCGTCGAGCATGATGACCTTTGGCGCGAGGACGAGCCAGCGGCCGAGAGCGACCTTCTGCTGATTTCCGCCCGACAATTCACCGACCGCCTTGTTGCTCCCGGTGGTCCGGACGGAGAGTCGCTCAATCATTTCCATGGCCATGGCATCGATGGCATGCTCCCTGAGGAAGCCGGCGCGCTGGAACTGACCGAGTCCGGGAAGCGAGAGATTATCGCGGATGGCCATGTCGAGGATGAGGCCCTGTTCCTTGCGGTCCTCGGGGACGAGCACGAGGCCTGCGGCGATCGCGGCGCGGGGATTCCCCGGCGGCAGGGCCTGCCCCCCCATGAGCACCTGCCCTGCGAGCGGAGCGTCGATCCCGAAGAGGGCGCGGGCCACCTCCGTGCGCCCCGCCCCCACGAGGCCCGCCGCTCCCGTGATCTCTCCGGCGCGCAGCTGGAAGGACAGGGTCCGCTCCGGCCAGGCAGCCGTGCGCAGCCCTTTGACCTCGAGCCGCACTGGACCGTCCCCGCGATCCGCCACTGGTTCCGGCTGCGGCAGGTCGCGGCCGACCATGAGGCTGACGATGGCTGCGGGCGAAATGCTGCCGGGCAGCAACTCGCCACTGTTCCGGCCGTCCCGCAGCACGAGCACGCGATCCGCCACCGCCATGACTTCCGGGATGCGGTGCGAAATGAAGACCACGCAGATGCCCTGAGATTTCAGATCGCGGACGACCTCGAAGAGCACCGCGGTTTCCCCGGCGGTGAGGCTGCTGGTGGGCTCGTCCATGATCACCATGCGGGCGTCCTGCGAGAGAGCGCGGGCGATTTCCACGAGCTGCTGCTGTCCAATCGAGAGCGCGGCCACCGGCGTCTCCGGTGCGACCTTGAGACCGACCCGGTCGAGCAGGGCGGCGGTCTTCGCACGCATCGTGCGGTCATCGAGAAGCACCGCCCAGCGACGGAGTTCGCGGCCGAGGAAGACATTGCCGGCGACATCGAGGTTCGTGCACAGATTGAGTTCCTGATGGATGAAGGCGATGCCGAGCTGCTCGGCCCGGCGGGCGGAGGCAATGCGCACGGGCTTGCCCATCCATGTCAGGGTTCCGGAGTCGGGCTCATGCACTCCGGCGAGGCACTTCATGAGCGTACTCTTGCCAGCACCGTTTTCGCCCATGACCGCGACGACTTCACCAGGCCGGAACTCGACGGAAACCCGGTCGAGCGCCTGCACCCCAAGGAATCGCTTGGCAATGCCTTCAGCCGTCAGCAGCGGAGCAGACATGAAGCCGTTGTGCTCAGGGAGCCTTCAGTTCATCGATCATGCCGCGGTGACGCTCGCTGGCATTGCGTGCATCCATCGAGCCGACAAAAACCGCGATTTTGCCGCCGTCCGGCAGAGTCCTGCGGATGAGCCGACCCAGTTCGCGGCCCGCGGTGTAGTTGTCCATGCCGTGGTAGGCCTTGCGCGGACTTTCCGGCGCGTCGCTGTCATGGGTCACCAGCGCGACTTTTTCCGACACTTTGCGCAGCACGTCGGCCTGCGCTTCCGCGGACATCACGGTGATGGCCACGCCGCGGCAGTCGGCTTTGTTGAGAACATTCTCGATGACCGCATTCTGGGCCGAAACCTCCTGCCGGTCGGGCATCTGAAAATCGACGGCAATGCCCAATTCTCCCTGAGCCTTGAGGCAGCCCGCGCGGGCTTCGTCCCAGAA
>JBIICE010000157.1:0-9669 GCA_044239025.1 Verrucomicrobiales bacterium | reverse complement strand
GCCACCCCCCAACTTCCATGATCCGCATCGCCCTCTCTCTTCTGTCCCTCGCCATGATTGCCGGGGCCGCCGATGAAAAGGAAAAACCCGCAGCCGAACACGGTGGACACGACGCCCACGCGGAACACGCCGCTGCCGCCGACTCCGGCCTCAAGAAGGAACTGATCGAGGGCCTCACGGAAAAGGATTTCCTCCGCCTCGGAGACAAACCAAAAACGGTCCGGCTCACGGTCGTCGCTGTCTGGACCGCAGAGAACTATGGCATGAACTTCAATGGCTACGCCAAGGGGAATGCCACCTACACCATTCCCAAGGACTGGACCGTGGAAGTGACCTACATCAATCCCAGCCCGATCCCCCATAGCCTCATCGTCATCGAACAAGGTGACACCAAAAAGCTTCAGGTGGCCGAACCCTACTTCAAGGGTGCGGCCGTTCCCGATCACATCAAGGGACTGTCCTACGGCAAACACACCTTCAGCTTCACCGCTGATGAAGCCGGTGAATTCGCTCTCGCCTGCGGCTTCCCCGCGCACGCCCTCAATGGCCACTGGATCGCCCTCGATATCTCCGACGAAGCCACCGAACCATCCCTCAAACTCGGCGACAAGGAACCGGTAAAGGCATCGCCGGCCGCGCCGGCTGCCAAGTAAACCTCACCCGCAGACCACCGGAAGCGCTGCCGTCACAGACGGCTGCACTCAGGCGAGGATGTCGCGGATCACATGCCCATGCACGTCGGTGAGCCGGCGCTCGAGGCCATTGTGATAGTAGGTGAGGCGCTCGTGATCGAGGCCGAGGATATCAAGAATCGTTGCGTGGAAATCGTAGACCGTGGCCACCCGGTCGACGGCCTTGTAGCCGAATTCGTCGGTGGCCCCGTAGGACATCCCGGCCTTGGCTCCGGCACCCGCCAGCCATGCGGTGAATCCCCCGGGATTGTGATCGCGTCCGCTCGCCCCCTTCTGGAAGGTGGGCATGCGCCCGAATTCCGTGCACCAGACCACAAGGGTGTCCTTGAGCAATCCCCGCTGCTTGAGATCGGTCACCAGTGCGGCCGTGGGCTGATCCATGACGACCCCATGCTTCGTGTACTGTTCTTCGAGAACCTTGTGGCCATCCCAGTTGCTCACTCCCTCGCCGCCGGTCTGATACGCCCCGTTGAAGAGCTGCACAAAACGCACGCCTTTTTCAATGAGTCGGCGCGCCAGAATGCAGTTCCGCGCATAGGCCGCCTTCAGATCCTGCACCGGATTGCCTGCCGCATCCGCTCCATAAAGCTTCAGAATGTGCGCTGGCTCATTCGAAATATCGGACACCTCGGGAACCGAAAGCTGCATGCGCGCCGCCAGTTCATAACTGCTGATCCGCGCCGCCAGCTCGGAATCACCCGGAAACCGCTGCAGATGATGACGATTGAGCGACGTCAGAAATTCCCGCGTGGCCCGGTCGTTCTCCGGTGAAGCCGATGCCGGCCGCGCCAGATTGCGCACAGGCCGCGTGGCATTGAAATCCGTGCCCTGAAAGGCCGCCGGAAGGTAGCCCGACCCCCAGAAATTCCCAGCCGACTGCGGGGCTCCGCGCGGATCGGGAATCGCCACGTAGGCCGGCAGGGTCTCGTTCTCCGTACCCAGCGCATACGTCAGCCACGAACCCATGCTCGGATAGGCATCCAGTGTGTTGCCGGTCGACATGAAGTTCTCTCCCGGCCCATGCGTGTTCGTCTTTCCGGTCAGCGAATGCACGAAGCAGAGGTCGTCCGCGAGCGCACCAAGGTGCGGCACGAGATCGGAGATCATTTTTCCCGACTGCCCATACGGCCGGAATTCCCACGGACTCTTCGTGAGCGCTCCCTGTTCCCCCTGGAATGTGATCAGCTTCTCGCCGCCGGGCATCGGCTTGCCATGATGCCGGATCAGTTCCGGTTTGTAATCGAAGGTGTCGACCTGGCTGACCGCCCCGGAACAGAAGATCATGATGACATTCTTCGCCCTCGGCGTGAAATGCGCCCGGCGGGCGGCATTCGGGTTCGCTGGATTGATTTCCGGGCGAATCGGCGCCGCCGCCATGAGCCGGTCGGCTGTGAGCAACTGCGTGAGCGCGATGCCCCCGAGCCCGGAAACGGTCTGCGACAGAAAGCGGCGGCGGTCGAGCAGGGGATGCATGGTTGGTTTCTCCAAACGCGGCCGCAAGCCCCGGCCTTTCGCATGGCACACGCCGTTCACTGCGCCGCCGCCGCGGCGTCCGCCACCCATGCCAACGGAAACCGCGCAAACACCAGTCCCTTCGCGGGCACACTCTCGTAGAGGACCCCCAGATCGCCATTCGCCAGCACGGTCAGACTCGAATACATGGCCCCGCCCGGCTCGATGACGCGACCGTCATTCCACGTCTGCCCACCATCCCGGCTGACCCGCACGGTCAGCGCCACCCGCGACTTCGGGTGGGCGGCATTGGCAAAGACCATAGCTCCGGAAGGATGACGGATGAGACTTGCCATGCAGGTCGGATCCGGCAGCTGCAGGCGCGGCGCGGACCACGTTCCCGCCAGAGGATCGGAGCCCTTGAAGTCCCAGCGCGACCACAGCCGCTGGCCGGACCGGCTCTCGTCGCGCATCGAAAGCAGCAGAGCACCGTCGGAAATCTCAGCGATGGCGCTTTCGCTGGTCGGTGGCTGACCGGGAATCGCCGGAGCGGAAATCTTCCACGTGCGCCCGCCATCGGTGCTCGCGATGAAGCACGAATGCGGCACGTTGGCGGCGTCCTTGAACTGCGCCGGAAACACAAGGGCTCCATTCTGCAGCTGAATCCCGTTGCCCGGGCCCTGAAAACACAGTCGCCAGGCCGGATCCTTGATCTGCGGCGTGATGGATTCCGGGGCGCTCCACGTGACGCCGTCATCCGTGCTCCGGCTGATCACGAACTGCCCGGTTTCCTCCGGGGTGAGTCCGGGACCGCTGCCATGCCATGAACGATTCCCCTGCGACCAGAGTGCCGCCACGAAGATCGTGCCGGTCTTCGCGTCGACCAGCACCGCCGGATCACCCACGCCATTCCCCCGCGTATTGGGGAGCGCAGCGTCGTAATCCATGATTCTCTGCATGGGACTCCACGTCGCCCCCTGATCCACCGAACGCATCATGCCGACGTCAATGTCGGCCGGTAAATCCCCTCCGCCTTTGTTGCGGGCATCAAAGACAGCAATGAGCGTCCCCTTCGGCGTCGTCGCCAGCCCCGGAATGCGGTAGGTATGCACTCCTTCATCGCCGGCTTTCCGCAGCACCGTCCGGAACGGAACTTCTTCCGCCCGTACCATCTCAGAAACAAAAACCGCCAACGCCGGAACCATGAATCGAAGGAACTTTGCCATGCCTTGCTATCGCATGAATTCCCGGGCCGTTCCAAAGCAATTCCGCGGCGCAGCCACGTAAACAGCTGGCTGCCTCAGGGAGCGGATCCTGCCCTTTCCTTCCGCAGCCGGAACCACGCAAACCCACAGACCCAGAGCCACATTCCCTGCGACATGATTCCGGTCCACGGAATATCGATGAAGCTCTCGCGGTCGCTCTGCCGGAACCACAGCAGATCAGCCACGCTCACGGGAAAAATGATCAATCCAAGGATTCCCAAGAAAAAAAGTACAGGCTGCACCGCAAGAAACCAGCGGATCGCCCGGGCCCCGCATCGCATCAGCATCCACAGAAGCACCCCATGCGCCAGCAGCAGCAGTGCGTGCTGCAGCGGGGCCCACGGTGAATCCTCCCCCAGTTGTTCCCACGCTGCCCCCAGCGAGGCATTGCGCAGAATGATTCCGTAATGCTCCGCGGAAAACACATCATTGAAGCCCATGGTCCGCCCGGCGGAATCGGTCGTCTCGTATGGCGTCGCTCCGATCCCTCCACGAAGCCACGCTGCCCCCGCAAAGACCGCCAGACTCAGCAGGACCGCCCAGACCACCGCCCGGCGCGCGGGCCGATCAGCCGGACTGGCCTCAGAAGACAAAGAGGAATTCGCTGGCATTGTAGAGGGCGCGGCAGAACGAGTTCAGGCCTTCTCGGGCAATCATGGCGGCCGACTGCTCCCGTTCCCATTCGTCGGGTGGCCGATTGAAGAACAGAGCGAACGCCCGCTCCGTCTGCGAACCCGGATCCTCACCAGCCTCCTTCCGCAGCCGTTCCGCCAGCAGATCGGACTGCTGCAGCACGAAGGAACTGTTGAAGAGATTGAGTGCCTGCAGCGGCGTATTGCTGCGGCTCCGCTTCGGCATGACCTGACCTCCGTCCGGACAATCGAAGGAACTGAAGACACTGTCCGTAGTCTGCCGGATCCGGAACTGATAGACCATGCGGCGGAACTCCGCGGGCGTGAACTTCTCCTTGGCAAAGTAATGCATCACATTCTCCTCGACGACATCCATGAGGTAGAATCCCGGTCCGCCCTGCTGTGTGAGATCCAGTGAACCCGAGACTGTCAGCATGGCGTCGCGGATGGCTTCCGCCTCCAGCCGCCGGGGCGGAAATCTCCAGAGATAGACCGCATCTCCGTCGACCTGCTGTGCCTCCGGACGCGGAGCCGAATCCCGCCGGAAGGCATCGCTCCGCAGCATGAGCCGTTGCACGTGCTTCACGGACCATCCGCTCTTCACGAATTCATCAGCGAGCCAGTCGAGCAATTCCGGATGTGTGGGCCGGGCTCCGTTGAGCCCGAAGTCGCTCGGCGTGTTCACCAATCCGGTCCCGAAAATGTAATGCCAGATCCGGTTCACCATGACGCGAGCCGTGAGCGGATGCTGGGGACTGGTGATCCATTCGGCGAATTTCATCCGCCGTTCCTGTTCCGGTGCCTCCACGGGAAGCTGGAGCGATCCCATTACGGAAAGAATGTCCGGAGCCACCACTTCACGGGGCTGCATGGGTTCTCCACGGTAGAGCCGATGCGTTTTCGGCGGCGGCTGAAACGTCCCAATCCATGCGCTCTGACCGCCACTGAGGGCTGCCATGGCCTGCTCTGTCTGCTGCTGACGGGTCAGGAGTTCCCGCGCCTTCGCGGCATCCTCCGGCCCTAGCCGCTGCAGCCATGCATCGGGCGCTTCCTGTCCCTTCATGGGCTCGCGGTCCGCCGAAGACGCCAGCACTTTCCATGCATCCGTTCCGGCCGCAGCCTCGATCCGGTAATCGGTCGCCGTCCGGTCCGCAAAGCGCCCGTTGCGGTCGCGACCCCAGACCACGCGGCTGATCATCACACGGGAAGGCAGGGTGATTTCAACCCAGCCACTGCCTTCGGTATCGCTGATCCAGCTGTGGTCATTCCCTGCCACCCCGTCGTTGATGTGCTCGAGCTTGTGGATCGGATATCCGGCGAGTGAACCCGACGCCGTGACCTTGGCTCCACCAGCCGCGAGGGCCACATTGCGGCCGGCCGTGTCGTAGATCTCCAGTTCGTCGAGACACGGCTGCGATCCCGTGCAGGCATTGATCGTGAACCTCACCCGCTCGGCCCCGATCGGCGCAAAGACTTCCTCGTTCTCGCGGGCATTCACCGGAGGACGGCGCGGTCCCTGAGCCGTCGCCGCGGGCTGATCCGCCGTCCTGCGGAGGGCCGCGAGTTCCGACTGCAGGCTGGCCTGCGTGGCGCGCAGCGTGGCAAGTTCCTTTTCCTGAGCCGCACTGAGGGTCTGCCGGATGGGACGCTCGCCATGATTCACTCCTGCAAAGACCGCCTGCATGGCATAGTAATCCTTCTGCAGAATCGGATCGAATTTGTGATTGTGGCAGCGGGCACAACCCATCGTCAGCCCCATGAAGGCGGTGCCTGCCGTGTTGACCATGTCCGCCAGTTCCTCCTGCCGCTGCATGAGCGAAAGATTCGGGTCGGGCGACTTCACGATATCATAGGCTCCGGCGACCAGAAAACCGGTGGCAGCGTCTGCACCGAAGGCGTCGCCTGCCAGCTGCGCCCGGACGAACTGATCGTACGGCATGTCTTCATTGAAGGCGCGGATCAGCCAGTCGCGGTAATGATAGGCGGTCCGGCGTTCCCGGTTGGTCTCGAAGCCGTTGGTGTCCGCGTAGCGCACCACATCCATCCAGTGCCGGGCCCAGCGTTCCCCACGCCGCGGACTTGCCAGGACGGCATCGACCAGACGTTCCCATGCATCCGGACGGCTGTCCGCCACAAACGCCTCCGTCTCCCCGGGTGTCGGCGGCATCCCATGCATCACCAGATACAATCTCCGCACAAGCGTCCGGCGGTCGGCCTCTCCGGATGACGTCAGCCCCTTTTCATGGAGTGCCTTCACCAGAAACGCATCAATCTCCGTGCGCGGCTGCGCATCCGGAATCACCGGGGGCTCCCTCCGCTGCACTGGCTGAAACGACCAGTGATCGGTCTTCAACTGGAGCGTGGCGGCGGCTTCCTTCTCTCCCGGCAGCGCTGCCCCGGCATCAATCCACGCACGGATGGCCGCAACCTGTTCCGGAGCCAGCCGTTCGCCCTTCGGAGGCATCATGTGCTTCGGATCATCGGAAGTCACCATGCGGACAAGCAGGCTGTCAGCACTGCTGCCGCGGATGTAGAGCGGTTCCCCGGAATCACTCCCCTTGAGAATCCCGTGCACCGTATCGAGGCGCAGCCCGTTTTTCTGCTTGTCCTCGCCATGACAATCGAAACAGCGCGCCTCCAGCACCGGACGGATGTCCTTGTCAAAATCGGCCGCCCGCACAGTCCCGCTGAACATCAGCAGCGGCAGGGGCATCAGGGATCGGAAAACAGCCTTCATGAATGTCACAGGGTACGCTTCTCCACGACCCCATCTTCCCATCATCCTCAAGCGCGGCGCCCCCACCATTTGCGGATCTCTTCCACCCACAGCACCAGACTCGCCACCACCCCGATCAGCACGACGTGCCACGCATCAATCGGACGCGTATGGAACAGCCGGTTCATGGGTTCCGCATAAATCACAAGGAAATGCAGCAGATTGCCCGCCATGAGCCCCGCAATCAGCCAGCGGTTCCGGAAAAAGCCGCGGCTGAAGACGGAATCGGTCTCACTGCGGCAGTTGAGCACGTTGAACCACTGCGTGACCGCCAGCACTGTGAATGTTTCGCTGCGTACCTGCTCAAGCGGCGCTCCGGTACTCAGTCTCCATAGAAAGTAGCCGAATACCGAAACCACGGAGGCCGCCGCCATTCCGAGCATCCGGGACAGCATGCGCCGCGTCACAAGAGACTCGCCCCGGGGTACGGGCGGGCACTGCATCTCCCGTCCATGGCTGCGCTCCATCACAAGGTTCACCGTGAGCACACCCTCGGTCACCAGATTGATCCATAGAATCTGCACGGCCACCAGCGGCAGCGGCAGCCCTGCCAGAAGGGCCGCCAGCAGAATGACCACCTCGTCGACCGAGGTCGTGAACAGGAAGAGAATCACCTTCTGCAGATTGCGGTAGACCAGTCGGCCACCGGCCACCGCGCGCACAATCGTCGCGAAATTGTCATCCGTGATGACAATCCCGGCAGCGTGCTTTGCGACGTCGGTTCCCGTTATCCCCATGGCCACGCCGGCATCGGCCCGCGCGAGCGCCGGGGCATCGTTGACACCGTCACCGGTCATGGCCACCACGCCTCCACGCGACTGCCATGCCTCGATGATGCGGAGCTTCTGAGCAGGATGAACGCGGGCAAAGACCGGAAGATGTTCCAGTGAAGCACGGAGATCGGCTTCGGGCATGGCTTCCAGCTCGCGGCCGTCGATGGCACGATCGCCTTCTCCAGCAATTCCCAGCGCCCGGGCAATCGCCAGTCCGGTCTCCTTGTGGTCACCGGTCACCATGACCACACGGATGCCGGCCTGCCGGCATTCCCGCACGGCGGCAGCGGCTTCCGCCCGCGGTGGATCCATCTGCCCTGCGAGTCCAAGAAAGACAAGGTGACCGCCCAGCGCCGGGAATCCTGCGCTTTCATCAAGGCTCCGGCCCCGGCATTCCGCAAAGGCAAGGACCCGGAGCGCCTCGGCAGCCATGGCGTCCGCCGCAGCCATGGCATCGGTCCTCGCCTGCGCGGTGAAGGCCTGACTCTCTCCGGTGGCCCCATGCAGGAAGCCGCAGAGCGCCAGCACCTGCTCGGGTGCGCCTTTGATCAGAATCCTTGCAGGATGCCCATGCTGCGTCGCCATGAGACGCGTGCCGGCTTCGAAGGGAATTTCTGCCGTGCGCGGATAGGCATGGCGCAGTTCCCGGGGATTCACGCCGCCCTTCCACGCGGCCACCAGCAGAGCCGCCTCGGTGGGATCACCAAGCGCCCGCCACCGTGGATCCGGCCCGTCAGGCGGCACCAGTTGCGCATCGTTGCACAGCACCATCGCCTCCAGCATGAGCCGCAGATCCGCATCCGCAGAATCCGCGGGCTGACCGGCGGCCCTCAGCATGCCTTCCGGCGCGTAGCCGCTCCCTGTCACCTCAATGCGGCGGCCCCCGGGCAGATGCAGCGCCGTCACCGTCATCTCATTGCGGGTGAGAGTCCCGGTCTTGTCCGAGCAGATGACATTGACCGAACCGAGGGTTTCGACGGCCCCGAGCCGCCGGATCACCGCCCCCTCGCGGGCCATGCGCTGCATGCCGGCTGCAAGGGCGATGGTCATCGCCACCGGCAGGCCCTCGGGCACGACGCTGACCATCTGACTGATGCCCACCATGAGAATCTCGAGAAACGGCAGGCCCCGCAGCAGACCGATGGCAATGACCACCCCGAAAAGCACCACCGCTGCCGCCGCCAGCCATTGCCCGAATTCACGGATGCGCTGCTCCAGTGGGGTGACCGGTTCCCTCGATCCGACGGTGAGCGCCGCAATCCGGCCGACTTCGGAACGGGTTCCCGTGGCCGTGACCATGGCCCGCCCCCGGCCCGCGGTGATGTGCGTACCGGCGTGCACCATGCCATGCCGGTCAGCCAACGGGGTGTCCGCAGCAACCGCCTCCGGACTCTTGATGACCGGCAGCGACTCACCCGTGAGGGCGGATTCCGATGCCTCAAGGGAGGCCGCTTCCACGATCCTCGCATCCGCACCCACCGCGTCACCGGCCGCCAGCAGCAGAATGTCGCCAGGCACGAGGGCGCTGGCTTCCAGCATTTCCTCGTGACCCTCACGCAGGCAGCGGACCCTCAGAACCGCGAGCCTCCGCAGCGACTCCATGGAACGTTCTGCGCGTCCTTCCTGAATGACTCCGATGACCGCATTGACCGAGAGCACCACCAGAATGACCGCACCGTCGCCCGCGTGCCCCATGGCAAAGGCAATCAGGGCAGCCACCAGCAGAAGATAGATCAGAGGACTGGCAAACTGCCGCATCAAGGTCTTCCAGCGCGGCTGGCGCGTGGCCTCAGGCAGCACATTGGCTCCGTGCTGTGCCAGTCTGGCCGCGGCTTCCTGCACCGCAAGCCCGGCAGCCGGATCCACACCAAGACGGGCGGCTGCCTCGGCCACCGTCAGGGCATGAGGATTGTCGGGGGTCAGCACCCGGCCATCATGGAACGGAGAACCGCCCTGCGCCAGGGCTCGTCCGCTCAGCGCGCCGGCGGCCGGGCCTCGCGGACCGTCGCCCCATGCTGATCGCTCATGATGAGAATCGAGAAACGCGAAGCTCCGTCAAGATCGCCTGTGCTCAGGCTG
>JBIICE010000156.1:0-9742 GCA_044239025.1 Verrucomicrobiales bacterium | reverse complement strand
GGACAACACCGCGGAGATCGAGGCCCTCCTCCCGGAAGCCGATTACCTCGCCTCCCTCTCCTGAATCCAAGCGGATTCCCGGTCCGGCCATGAAACCCGGGCCCTGCCCGGAAATCGTCATGGCGGTCCACCGCCCCAACGATGCGGGAGGATCCGTTGAGGCAAAATGCCCTTTCCCCCGGTCACCCCGCCACCGCGCGCAGGACGCCGGCAGGCGTCGACCCATCCTCCCGCGATCCGGTTTCCGGACCGACCATTCCTGTCCCCAAAAAACAACCCCTGCCCGGATCAAGCCAGACAGGGGTTGGAAATGCGGACCGGAAGCAATGGATTCAATTCATGATGGATGCGGTGCAGTCCGATCCGGTCACTTCTTTGCCTCCTTGGGTCCGAAGGTGACGACAACGTACCGGGCGGCTTCCGCTCCCAGTGACTTCACGGCGTCTTCCTTCTTTAGTTTTTCGGAGGCCGATTTGAAGGTGACCTTCTGGGTCCCCTGCTTCTCGCCGGCCTCAATGGTGATGGTGGTCTTGTCAACCCCTTCGAGCTTCGCAAACGCCTCACGGACGTGCACTTTACAGCCCCCTCAGGTGACTCCTGTCATGCCCACCTGATAGGTGGTCGTCTTCTTGTCGTCGGCCATGCCGAATCCGGCAAGCAGCAGCGAAAGAATCGCGGCAATGATGCTGAATCGCTTCATAGTTGTGTTTTTTGGATGGTGGTTGGGCTTCCGGCCCGCACCCGCCAGCAGTAACGCACCGGACCACCGGAAAGTCGAGTCCTTGATTGCGTGTGTTCACCCGGCAACGCGCCCTCGCTTTTCCCGGGTGACTGCGCACGTTCAGTTCAAGGTACCCGAACCGCCTCTCTCCGCCATGCCCTGCCGCAATACGGTCTTCACACAGTCCCGGCGCGATTTCCTGCAGCGCGCCGGGGGCGGCTTTGGTTCACTGGCGCTCTCCTGGCTGCTGGGCGGAGCCGCGGAGGCCGCCGCGGTCGCGCCCCACACCGCACCACGCGCCCGCTCCGTGATCTTTCTGTTCATGGAAGGCGGGCCCAGCCATATCGACCTCTTCGATCCGAAACCGGAACTGAACCGCCTCGCAGGTCAGAAGATCCCTGACAGCTTCCGCCGCGTCATCACGGCCATGGGCGAATTCAATTCCCCGCTCCTCGGCTGCCGCCGCGACTGGAAACAGCACGGTCAGTCGGGTCTCTGGGTAAGCGACTGGCTTCCGCACATCGCTTCGTGTGCCGATGACATTGCGGTGATCCGTTCCTGCCGGGCGGACGGCGTGAATCACTCGTCAGGGGTCTGCCAGATGAACACGGGCAGCATTCTCGGGGGACGACCGTCCCTCGGTTCCTGGGTCAGCTACGCCCTCGGCACGGAAAACGAAGATCTGCCGTCCTTCGTGGTCATGCAGGACAACCCGACCCCGGTCATCAATGGTCCGAGGAACTGGAGCGCCGGATTCATGCCGGCCACATGGCAGGGCATCCGCATCACCCCGGGAACCGAACCCATTCCCAACCTCCCCCGACCTGCCGCCATCTCCGCAGAACGTCAGGACCATCTCCTCGGCTACCTCCAGCGCCTCAACTCCCGCTACGCCAGCCAGCACCCGGAAAACTCCGAACTGGAAGCCCGCATCCGCAGCTTCGAACTCGCCGGACGAATGCAGTCGGCCGCCCCGGAAAGCATCGACCTCAATACGGAATCCCCAGCCACCCGGAAACTCTACGGTCTCGATCAGAAGGAAACCGCCACCTTCGGCCGCATGTGCCTCATGGCCCGCCGCCTCGCCGAACGCGGCGTCCGCTTCATCCAACTCTACAGCGGAGCGGGCAGCAAATGGGACGCCCACAGCCGCATGGAGGAAAACCACCGCGGCCTCTGCCAGCAGACGGACCAACCGGTCGCCGGCCTCCTCAAGGACCTCAAGGCACGTGGCCTCCTCGATTCCACCCTCGTCGTCTGGGGCGGCGAGTTCGGCCGAACCCCGCAGAGTGAAAAAGGCGACGGACGCGACCACAATCCATGGGGCTTCACCATGTGGATGGCCGGCGGCGGCGTCCGCGGCGGACAAACGATCGGCGCGACCGACGAACTCGGGCTCTTCGCCACGGAGGAGCCGCTGCACGTCCACGACCTCCATGCTTCCATCCTCCATGCCATGGGCATCGGCCACATGGACCTCATCTACCGCCACAAGGGACGCCCGGAACGCCCCACGCTCAACGAAGGCGATCCCTGCCTCAGGCTCTTCGCCTGACCCGCCCGCCCCATGAAGCGACGCTCTTTTCTCGCAGCCTGTGCCGCTCACAGCCTCGCTCCGCGCGTCTCCGCCAGCCCGGAGCAGTCGCTCTTCTCATGGGAGGAACCTCACATGGGGACCCTCTGGACCATCAAGGCTGCCGCCGCTTCGCAGGAGGCCGCCGAACCTGCGGTCCGCAGGGCCTTCGCCAGAATCGCCGAACTCAATGCCTGCCTCAGCGATTACCTTCCGGACAGCGAACTTTCCCAACTCTCCGCCACCGCCGGTTCCGGCAAGACCGTCCCTGTCGGCAGCGACCTGTGGAATGTGCTCACCTACGCCCAGACCGCAGCAACCATTTCCGGGGGACTTTTCGATATCACCCTCGGACCCTGCACCGCCCTCTGGCGTCGCTCCCGCCGCCAGCAGCAACTTCCGGATCCCGCACGACTGAAAGCGGCAAGGGCTTCCTGTGGCGCTAAATTCCTCGGGCTCGACCCCGCGAAACGCACGGCCATGCTCGTCCGTCCCGGCATGAAGCTCGACGCCGGCGGCATTGCCAAAGGCTACGCCCAGGACGAAGCCTTCCGCGTCCTCGCAGCCCACGGCATTTCCTCGGCCCTCATCAATGCCGGCGGCGAAGCCGGCACGAGCGCCCCCCCGCCAGGCCGCCCCGCATGGTCAGTCGAACTCACTCCGATCCTGCCGTCCGCAGCCCCAAAGGAAATCGCCTGCGTGGCCCACAAATTCGTCGCCTCGTCGGGCGACCTCCACCAGTTCACGGAAATCAACGGTGCCCGCTACAGTCACATCATCGACCCCGCCACGGGTCTCGGCATGACGGAACGCGCCCACGCCACTGTCATCGCCCCATCGGGCATGCAGGCGGATGTCGTCGCCACGATCCTCTGCCTGCTCGGTCCGGATCGCTCCCTCCCATGGCTCGCGCAGCACCACCCGGACGTCGCCGCCCGCATCACCAGAATTCCCACACTTTCCCACCCGCCCCATACCCTCCAGACTCCCGGCTTCGCGGACTTCCTCTCATCTTACCATGAACCAAAGGGGAAATGACCTTGCTTCCGACCCTATCTCATGACACAACCCGCCCCAGTCATGTCAGGTTTTTTCCTCCGCTGTCTCGCCGCTCTGCTCTGCCTGCTGCCAGCCATCTGCCCGGCCGCCACGCGCACCCGACGCATCCTCTTCCTGGGCGATTCGCTCAGCCTCGGAGCCTTCGGCAAAACGATCGACGCGGAACTCCGCGCAGCCGGACATTCCGTCACCACGGTCGTCACCGGCGGCGCCACTCCGTATTACTGGCTCAAGGAATTCAAAACGGTCTCTTCAGACATCGGCTTCTGGATGAAAACGCCGGAAAGCGAACGCCGCGTGCAGGTCTGCAAGGCCATCCCTAAACTCGAGGACCTCATCGCCAGCCACAAACCCGAGGTCGTCATGGTCCAGACGGGGACCAACCTCTACGCCAATCTGCGCAGCAAACGCCAGACCCCAAAGGAACGCGTGCGCACCGTCGAATACCTCTACGAACGCATGGGCCAGGTCGCCGCAGCCGGCGGCTGCACGCTTTACCTGATCACTCCACCGGATGCCCACGAACAACGCTACCCGCGCGACCTCCAGAACCAGATGCGCAGCATCATGAGCAAAACGGGCAGCCGCTACGGTCGGGTTTTCGACAGCTACAGCGTCACCCGCTACACCGATCCCTACCCCAAGGAGGACGGGATTCATTACGGACCGCAGCAGTCGGAAGAATGGGCCCGCAAGGTGCTCGCCGACGCCGGCGCATGGCTCCCGAAGGCGTCGGCCCCGCGGGTCGCTGCCTCCACGCGCACCGAAACCATCCGCCGCGCCACCGTAGTCCGCTCTGCTGACAATACCGTCGAGGCGGAACTCGTCCTCGTTTCCAAAAGCGAGTTCAAAGCCCCCAGCGATATCGCCTACCGCAATGGGCTCGCGATCTATGAATGGCAGATCGTCCGGGTGAACCGCGGTTCCTATCCGAGTCAGCGCATCCGCATTGCCCACATGGTCATGCAGGACCGCAAAGTGCTCCAGGCTGCCGCATGGCCCACAGGAAAACGCGTCAGCCTCGCCGTCGTCCCCCTGAGTACCTACCCGAATCTCGAGAAGTTCGAAACCCTCGACTCTCTCCCGGACGCCCCGGACCTGCCGATCTATACGCCGCGGCTCTGATTCCTGCTGCTGCGGCTGCGGCACCACGAAGGCCTGCGGAGCAGGGCCCGCCGCCCGCAGGGGATCGCTCCGGGGTCATGGTTGCCGGGCGCTTCCCGCGGGCCACTCGGACCGCTGCCGGGACCGGCAACAAAGCGAGGAGTCGCTTTTGCATTTCCGCGCGGATTTCCCATGGCTGGCACATGCCGACCTTGCTGAGAATCTTCGCCAGAACATGGCGCTACCCATGGCGGGCCGTGGGCACGCTCCTGCTCGCCGTAGCCTGCACTCTCCTTGTGGTGGTCCTGCCGGCTCTCACCAAGGAATTCACAGACGAAGTGATTCCCAAAGGCCAGACGGAACGCATTCTCCCGCTCGCCCTGCTCGGCATCGCAGCCATCGCCCTGCGCCAGTTTCTCTTCACCCTCCGCACGGTCTCCAATAACCACTTCGAACAGGCCATCGTCCACGACCTCCGCCGCGAACTGTACGGCAAAATTCAGCGCCTCCCCATGCGCTGGTTCGATAATCAGCCCACTGGCGACATCATGACCCGCGTCGCCAGCGACGTCCCGGCCATGGAACGCGTCATCATCGAAGGACTCGACCAGGGCGTCAGCGGCATCCTCCAGTTCACGGTCGTCTTCGGCTATCTGCTCACGCAGCATGTCGGACTGACGCTCCTCACGGTCGCGCCCCTTCCGCTCGTGGCGCTCGCCGTCCGCTTCTATCAGCGCAAGGCAGAACCGCGCTTCAAGGCCGCCAGCGAAGCCGGCAGCGCGCTCAACTCGCTCCTGCACGACAACATTGCGGGCATCCGCCAGATCAAGGCCTACACGGTCGAACCCGAGGAACTCAACCGTTTCGATGCGCACAGCCGCAGCGTGCAGCGCGCCCAGCTCTCGGTCGTCAAAGCCAACGCCGTGATCTGGCCATTCGTGTCGCTTGTCGCGGAAAGCGGCATCGTCCTCACCATCGCCTTCGCCGCATGGTGGATCTGCAAAGGCACCACCACCCTCGGGACGCTGTCGGCGGTTCTCATGTCCTGGGGCCTGCTCTATGACCCCGTCTCCCGCGTCAATCCCCTCACCCAGATGTTCACGGCGGGCATCGTCGCCGGAAAACGTGTCTTTGCCATCCTCGACCTCACGGACGAACCAAACCTCGACGATGGACGACGCCCGGACACGCTCCGCGGCGATGTCAGCTTCGAAGATGTCACGTTTTCCTACAGCGAGAAGGCCCCCACCATTTCAGGAATCCACCTCCGCGCGGCCGCCGGACAGACCATCGCCCTCGTCGGACCCACCGGTGCAGGCAAAAGCACCATTCTCAACCTGCTCACCCGCTTCTACGAACCCGACCACGGCCGCATCTTCCTCGACGGCAATGACATCAGCGGTCTCTCCAAGGAATGGCTGCGCGACCACATCGGCTACGTCACCCAGGACAGCTTCCTCTTCAACGCTTCCATCCGCGGTAACCTCCTTGTTGCCCGACCGGACGCCACCGAACCGCAACTCTGGGCCGCCCTCGAAGCCGCCAATGCCGCCGACTTCGTCCGCCGCCTTCCGGAAGGACTCGATACCCTCACCGGCGAACGCGGCACCCGACTCAGCGGCGGTGAGCGCCAGCGGCTCTCGATCGCCCGTGCCCTCCTCAAGAACCCTCCCATTCTCCTCCTCGACGAGGCCACCAGCGCCGTCGACAACGAAACCGAAAAACTCATCCAGCAGGCCCTCGAACGCCTCCGCTCCGACCGTACCTGCTTCGTGATCGCTCACCGGCTCAGCACCGTCGAAAACGCCGACCGCATCTACGTCCTCGAACGCGGCCACATCAGAGAAGAAGGCACCCACCACGAACTGCTTGCCGTCGGCGGTCTTTACGCCCGACTCTGCGCCTCCGGCCTCCGGGAGGAATCTCACCCGATTCCCTGACTCCCTGATTCACTGATTCGCGTCCCCGCGGGGATCAACGGCGGCGACGCAGCCCGAAACCAACACCAACGAGGGCCAGCAGGCTCACCGATGGCTCCGGGATCAATGCCAGCCGCAGTTCGCTTCCGTTGAGCGTTCCGCGGTACACTTCCGCCACCGTGTCCACATCAACTGTGTTGAGGACCGGATTGATGAGATTGTCCGTCGGCATGGTCCACGAGCTGGCACTGAGAATCCCCAACTGCGTTGCCGTGCCGACCGGGGCATTGTAGACAAGCAGGAAAATCCGCGTTCCACTGGGCACCCCGGACGATGTGATTGAGTTCGGTGCGCCACTGGTGACTGTGGCATTCGAGACCTGGCCCGCAAGCCGTCCCTGAGAAGAAACCGAATTGATGGTGCGCGGCGTGATGCGCGGCAATCCCGTGGCGGTCACCGTTCCGAGATTCACGTTGCCTCCGAAGTTCTCACCCATGGGCACGAAGCGACCGAGCGCAGCGTCCAGCACTGCCGGATCCTCGGAAGCCAGCGCCGCCGACAGAAGCGCATCATTGCTGCCGTCAAATCCAGAAAAATACCCCATGCGCACCTGCGCCCCGACAATCACCCCGGAACTCAAGGTCGTATTCAGCACGAACCCATCAACCGAACGCACAGGCCGCTCGAGGACACCGGAGAAGTCACTGACCAGAATGTTCGAGGCCTGAGCCTGGTAAATGGTCGCACCGGCAGCGGTGATGGTGAGAAGGCAGCGTTTCATCGGCAAGGGGCGCGGTTGCGGAAAGAATCAGTAAGTTCCGTGGAAAGTCAGGCTCAGTTCGGGGGAGTGAGCAGTGGAAACGTGTGAATGCGCTGGCCGGTCACCGTCAGGATATAGGCGGCTCCGTTGCGGACGCGCACGGGCGATCCATCGTTCAGATCAGCGTCCTCAAGGTTACCACCATTGGACTGGAACGTTCCCGAGGAAGCGAAATCACCGGCGAGGGAACGGAGATCAAGGGTATCCGACCCCGCCAGCAGGCTGGAGACAAATCCGAGATCGCCGAGGGCATTCGTTCCGCTCGTGCTGTAGATGGGATCGCTCGGTTTGGTCGCCACCAGCGGACTGGGCAGCCCCACGAGGTTGGCGATACCCGGGAAAAGCGGGATCTTCGTCGGGGTGTTCTTCACGTAGGCAATCTCGTTGCCACCGAAGGTGACCACATCCGCCGGCCCACCATTGAAGATCAGAAATCCCTGACCGGGGTAGATGATTTCGTCCGATACATCATTGAGGTCCGCATCTTCCCAGTTCGATCCATTGTAGACAAAGGTCTTGGTCCCGAACTGCGTCGACAGTGTGACCGTATCCGAACCCGGTGTCAGTCCGGCTCCGTCCGGGAAGACGGTCGCCACCGTGGCGTGCTTGCGGATCGCAAAGGTTTCATTTCCCGTGAGTTGCAGCGGAGCCGACGTGAGGTCACCCAGCACCGTCAGCTGGTTCGCGGTACTCGCCACGATGTCGAGCACCAGTCCCGCCTGCGGACCGCTGATGATCTCCGCATAATGATTCCCAAAGCTCACGCCTGCCCACGGTGTACCCGCCACGGTGATGGATGAACGCGGTGAAACCGGTGGGTTCGCTCCGGGATTCCCCGCGCTGACAAGGGCCCGGGCCGTCATGGCCGATTGGTAATCAACTTTCGCCACGAATCCGCATGCCCAGGCCGAAGTGCCCGAAGGGACATCGAACTTGTAGTAGCCAATCACCGGAGTCGTGCTCTGGGCCGACACTGCCGACGGAAGACTCATCACGGCAAGCACCGAAAGGAAAGCAGCGCGTTTCATGGCTCGATTGGGCTGGATTTTGAGGAACAAACTTTGCAGAATCTGTGCAGGGAACACGGAATCATGGCCTTTGGAAAGCTATTTTTTGCGGATTCACACGGTCGCCATGGCCGCGGTGGACCGCCCGGCCACTCCCGGAATCATCCCAAAAAAAGGGCCGCTGCAGACCTCAGACCCTCCGCAGCATGATGGAATCGATGGCTCCGGCCTCGTCGAGGATGTCGCTGATGACCACGAGGGTCTGCCCTTCTTTCACGAGGCGTCGTGATTTCAGAAGCGCAACGGCGTCCGCCGTCGATTTCTCCCGCTCGCTCGCGTCGAAGGGCATCACGAGCGGATGCACGGCGCGCAGCAGATGCAGGGGCCGGGCGACTTCCTGCGACTGACAGATCGCAAAAACGGGAGCCAGCTGCGGGCGGAACCAGCCCGCGTAACCAGCGAGGACCCCACGGTGCGTGAACACCACAATCGAGGCCCCCTCGATGCGGTCGGCCAGATCGACCGCCGAACGCACAAGGCGCTGCTTGTCATTGTGCAGCGGTGCATGCTCGGCAAGGCTGGGGGTACGGTCAGCCGATTCCATTCTCCGGGCAATCCGGTCCATGATTTCGACACAGGCCACGGGATAGGCACCGGTGCTCGTTTCTCCGCTCAGCATGATGGCGTCGGCTTCCTCGGTGACCGCATTGGCAACATCGGTGACCTCGGCGCGAGTCGGCACGGGATTGGTGACCATGCTTTCGAGCATGTGGGTGGCCACCACGACCGGTTTGCCGCGCTTGATGCAGCGGCCCACAATGCGCCGCTGGACCACAGGCAATTCCTCGATGTGCACCTCGATCCCGAGATCGCCCCGCGCCACCATGACGGCGTCGGCCGCATCGATGATGGCATCAAGGTTCGCGACCGCCTGCTGATCCTCGATCTTGGCCATGATTTTCGCAGGCAGTCCCGCTTCCTTCAATTCCCGGCGCAGCAGCTGCAGATGGGCTCCGTCCCGCACAAAACTCATGGCCACCCAGTCGATGCCGATCTCTGCCGCGACGCGGATGTCGCTGCGGTCACGGTCGGTAAGCGGCGGCAACTGCACGCGGATGCCCGGAAGGTTGATGTGGCGCCGTGATCCCAGTTTCCCTTCCGTGAGGACACTGCAGATGACGCGCTCGGGCCCGCTTTCCACGACCTTCATGTGCAGCATGCCATTGTCGACAAGCACGGTGTCGCCCTTTTTGATGTCGGCATGCAGCCCCGGATAGTTGACCGATGTGGAAACCGGCAAGGTGGCCGCTGCCCCGGAAAGAGTGAATTCCACCGTATCGCCACGCTTGAGCATGACGGGTGCGGGCAGGTCGCCCGTCCGGATCGTCGGGCCTTTCAGATCCATGAGCACGGCAGCATCCCGCCCGGTGATGGCCGACGCTTCGCGCACCCGGGCCGTCACCTCGCGGCACCAGTCGGCCGAAGCATGACTCATGTTGAGGCGGAACACGGAAGCCCCGGCCCGCAGCAGAGAGGCAA
>JBIICE010000155.1:0-9765 GCA_044239025.1 Verrucomicrobiales bacterium | reverse complement strand
TCGCCATTCCAGACCACGTCATCGACCGCCCCGCCAAAGGATCCCGCATACGTGAGCGATCCGGTCGTGTAGACCGTTCCGGAGGAATCGACGACGCGGCGTTCATCGGGGAAAACAAAGGTGCGGCTCGCGGATGGATAATCTCCATGGTACCAGCTGCCGCCGGGACCGGAAATGACTCCGGCGTCGGTGTAGCTGGCGGCCACAATATCGGAGGGACTGATCCCCTGAGTCCGCCCAAAGAGCCGGTTGATCCCCGGTGCGTGCGACGCCCCGTAGATGGAGTCGACATACACTTCCCGCGTATTGAGCTGCGCTCCGCTGGCCCGGCTGAAGGTCGTGATCCGTCCATACAGGCCGGAGGAATGGGTCGCAATGATGAGCGAACCATCAAGGAAGATCCGGTCGACGGCCGAGTTGGTGGTGCCCGAGCTTTGCTCACTGCCCCACACTGTGCTGTAGCGGTAGAGATTCACTCCATAGGCCACCACGTTGAGTGAGGCATCGCCCGCGAAGGCGGTCGCTCCACTGCGCGGCAGGGTGATCACTGGCTGCCATTCGCGGTTCGTCAGATTGTACCGCCGCACGGTGTTGCCATAAAGAAACCGCATCTCGTCGCCCACCCGGATGGCCTGAACCCATGGGGTCTGGGACCAGCCCTGCATCATTCCCAGCCACAGGGATAGAAGCAGGAACCACAACGGATTCCGGGACACCGGGAAGGAGGGGGTACGCATGGGCAGGCAAATGGAGCTGTTGCCTGATTCTCTGCGGCTCCGCCCCCGGCACAATCCGATTTCAGGGTGATTTCATGGAATCGGCACCTCTCCCGCGGGGTCCCCTCGGGCTTGACAAGCCGCTCACCGTGCCAGCCTGTAGCGGTTCATTTTCCGGAACCAAATTCCTCCATGACAGCCCGACTCGTCTCTCTGTTCCTCGCAGGCTCGGCCCTTGCCTCTGCGGCAGCCGATCCCCTCAAAGTTCTCTACATCACGGGTGGCTGCTGCCACGACTACCCGGCGCAGGCGGACCTCATTCCCCAGGGCGTGGCGGAACGGGCGAACGTGAAGTTCACGGTCTTCCTTGATCCGAATGCGTCGACGGCCTCGAAGATGAAGATCTACGAGAATCCCGACTGGGCGGCTCCCTACGACGTGATCATTCACAACGAATGCTACGCCGATGTCAAGGATCCGGCGTGGACGCAGCGGATTCTCAAGCCGCACAAGGAAGGCAAGCCGGGCGTGGTGATTCATTGCGCCATGCATTGCTACCGCGACGGCACGGACGAATGGTTCCGGTTCTGCGGAGTCACCTCGCACCGTCATGGGGCGCATTACCCGCACGAGGTCCGCAACACCAATGCCACCCACCCGGTCATGAAGGGCTGGGGCCCCGCCTGGGCCAACCCGGCCGGGGAACTGTACTGGATCGATAAGGTCTGGCCTGACACCACCATCCTCGGCGAAGCGAAAAACCAGGAAAACGGCAAGGCGGAACCCTGCGTCTGGACCAGCAACTACCTCGGAAAGAGCCGCGTCTTCGGAACTACCCTCGGCCATCACAACGAAACCGTGAACGATGGCAAATTCCTCGACCTGCTCGCCCGTGGCATCGTCTGGGCCGCCGGAAAGGAACCCGACGACTACCTGCGCAAAGCCGAACCAAAGCGCGTGCCCGTCAATCTCGCCAAGGGCAAGCCCGCCAAGGCTTCGTCGGAGGAATCCGGAAAGAACAACGTCGCCGCCAATGCCTTCGATGGAAATCCCGCCACCCGCTGGTGCGCCAACGGACCACAGAAGGGCGAATGGCTCGAGGTCGATCTCGGCAAAGCACAGAGCATCACGGGAGCCCGCCTCGCATGGGAAGGATCGCACGCTTCCTATCAATTCAAACTGGAAGGTTCGGCCGATGGCAAGGCATGGTCAATGCTCCACGACGCCTCCGCGAATCCCCTCAAGAGCCCGAACGAGATCGTCAGCAAAGCAGACAACGTCCGCTTCGTCCGCGTGACCTTCCTCGGCACCGACGCCGGTGGCTGGGGCAGCCTCTGGGAAATGGCGGTGCACGGGACGGAAACGGAGGCCGTTTCCGCGGCATCCGCGGGACCTGACGATAGCGCCGTGCTTTCCGATGTGAAGGTTCCGGCCGGGTTCGATGTCAATGTCTTCGCCACCCCGCCGGCCGCCAATTACCCGGTCTATGTGACCGCGGCTCCGGACGGCACACTCTTTGTTTCCTGCGACAAGAATGGTTCGCTCGACCGCAATCCCCTGCGCGGTTCGGTCGTCCGCCTGCGCGATACGGATGGCGATGGCCGGGCCGATCAATCGAATCTCTACGTGCCCGATGTCGACAGCCCGCGTGGCGGGGTCTGGGATCACGACCGGCTCTATCTGGTCCACCCGCCGCACCTGAGCGCCTTCATCGACCACAATGGCGACGGCGTCAGCGATGAACAGAAGATCCTCGTGAAGAACATCGCGTTCGGATTCAAGGACCGCCCGGCAGACCACACCACGAACGGGCTCACGCTCGGTATCGATGGCTGGCTCTACGTCGCGGTGGGCGACTTCGGCTTCGTGGAAGCGGAAGGCACGGACGGCACGAAGCTTGGCTTCCGTCACGGTGGCATCGTGCGGGTCCGCCCGGACGGCACGGGACTCCAGATCTACACAACGGGAACGCGCAACATTCTCGATGTGGCCCTCAGCCCGTTGCTCGATGGCTTCTGCCGCGACAATACCAATGACGGCGGCGGCTGGGACATGCGCTTCCACCATTTCACGGGCCTCGAGGACCATGGCTACCCGCGGCTGTACATGAATTTCCCGGACGAACACATCAAACCGCTCGCGGAATACGGCGGCGGCTCGGGCTGCGGCGGCGCATGGCTTGACGAACCTGGCTTCCCGGAACCCTACCGCAACATTCCGCTCACCTGCGACTGGGGCCGCAGCTTCACTTACAGCCACCACGTCTCTCCCAACGGTGCCACCTTCAAAGACGATGTCCGCGAATTCATCGGCATGACCCGCGTCACGGATGTCGACCCCGATGCCATGAGCCGGATCTACGCCGCCAGCTGGCGCGGCGCTTCCTTCAATTACAGTGGCGAGAACGTCGGCTACGTCGTCACGGTCAAACCGAAGGACTACACGCCGGAACCCCTGCCGGATTTCCAGAAGGCGGACGACCGCGCACTGGTAAGCCTGCTGGCCAGTCCGAGTGCCCGCCGTCGCCTTGAAGCGCAGCGCACGCTCCTCCGCCGCGGTCTCAGCCCTGACGCCCAGAAGGAAATCGTCACACTCATCGACACATCCCCTTCCCTGCCCGCCGCGGTCGCGGCCCTCTTCACGGCCACGCAGTCGGGCGGTGCCTTCGCCAAGTCGGTGGTCTCGCACACTCTGAGCGCACGCTTCGCCAAAACCCTGCGGCCATTCACCATCCGGGCGATGGCGGACCATGACAAGTCGCTCGCCTTCACTGGCGACCTCAAGACGGCGCTTCACGAGGAACTTCCTAGAACCCGGCTCGAGGCGCTCGTGGCCGCGGCCCGGCTGGCCGACCTTTCTCTGGCGAAGGACGCGGCGGCTTCACTCGGCCATCCGGATCCGGTGATTGCCCACACGGCCTTCCGCGCTCTGGCCGAAATGAAGGCTGCGGACGCCTGCTTCGCGGTGGTCGATGCCACGGACGCTTCCTATGATCAGCGCAAGGGTGCCCTCTTCGCGCTCATGCGCATGCATGAACCTGCGGTCGTCGACGGACTCATCGCCCGCGCCGGAAAGGAATCGGATTCCGCCCGCCTGCGCGGTCTGCTCTCGGCCCTCGCCCGGCTGCATTTCAAGGAGGGTCCATGGAAGGGCGATTCCTGGGGCACGCGTCCCGATACGCGCGGTCCGTATTACCAGCCGGAAAAATGGGAGGCGTCGGACCGCATCCTGACGGCTCTGCAATCCTCGCTTGGCAAGGCGCAGGGCGATGACGCCGCATGGCTCGCCACGGAAATGACCCGCAACCGCATCGATGATGCCAGCGCGGCGAAGCAGATGGTCACGCTCGCCGCCACGGACCGCACGGTCCGCTCGTCGCTCATCAGCCAGCTCGTGAAGAAGGACAGCGTTCCGCAGGAAGCGATCGCTGTGATCACAAAAGCGGCCACGGAGGAGGATACGGCACCGGAGGAACGTGCCCATGCCATCGCCATTCTTACCCGGACGGACAATGCGGAGGCATGGCAATCACTGCCCGCCGCCCTGGCCCAGTTCCGCGGACCGGGATCGCGCAAGGATGCGCAGCGCGCGGAACAGGCCTTCCTCGGAGCCCCGAAACTGGAGAACTTCCACACGTTCTTCGAAACCCTCGCGGCCAAGGCCGATGGCCCGGCCAGCCTCTGGGCGGAAGCGGCCGTCCTCGCCCTCAGCAACCGCACCAGCGGTGCCCCGGAATCGCGCGAGCAGACCGGCAAATCGCTCGAAGCCGGCTGGGCCGAACCGAAGCGCCGTGCCCAGATTCTCGCGGCGGCCGCGGAAATCCAGCACCGTCCGCTCGCCCCGCGCGTCCTCGCCGCTCTCAAGGATGACGATGCCGCCGTGGTGGCTGCCGCCCGCCGCGCGGTCAAGGCCCTCAAACTCGATCCCGCGGACGCCGACCTCCCGAAGATCGAATCGATGAAACCGGAGGAAGTGATCGCAGCGGTCGTGAAACTGAAGGGCGATCCGGCCATCGGGGCGCAGATCTTCACGCAGGCGACCTGCCACAACTGTCACACGGTGGCCAAGGACGTTCCGCAGAAGGGTCCGTACCTCGGCACCATCGCAGATACCTACCCCCGCGCGGAACTCGCGGAGGCCATCCTCAATCCCAACAAAACGCTCGCCCAGGGCTTCGTCACCAATTTCTTCGTCCTCGAAAAAGGCGACCCCGTCATGGGCTTCGTCGTTCAGGAAGGAGCCAACGAGGTCACCATCCGCAATCAGGCGGGCGCGGAACAGAAAATCGCCACGGCCAACATCAAGGAACGCCAGAAGCTCCCCACCAGCCTCATGCCCCCGGGCCTCATGAATCAGCTCACAGTCAAGGATTTCGCGAGCCTCCTCGATTACCTCCAGCAACTCGCCCGCGAGCAGTCGCAGAAGAAAAACTGAGCGCCCAACGGTATCAGGGGCCGCGCCACCCGGTCAGCTCACCGCAGGATGATTCCCGGAGCCCGGCGACCACTTCCGCAGCCGGCCCAGCATGGCGGAGACGCCCCAGGCGACCGCAAACTGCAGGCCGCCGGCCAGCGCAATGGCCGCGGAACTCGGACAGTTGAGCCATGATCCAAGGTGAATGCCTGCCACGCAGGCGGTCACCCCGAAGACCGCGGCCCAGGCATGGAGCCGCCTCATCCCATCGGCAAAGAACTGCGCGGTCGCCCCGGGCAGCACCAGCAGGGCCACCACGAGCAGACCAACACTCTCCAGCGCCACCACCACCACCACCGACAGCAGGGCCATCAGGCCGTAATGCACCGCCCCGGCCGGCAAGCCTGCGGCCTTGGCAAAGCCGGCATCGAATGACGTCACCAGCAGCCAGCGCGACGCCGCCCAGAGCAGGCCAAGCGTGCCCACCGCAAGCAGTGCTCCCACGGCCACGGGCACGGGCACGGCCCCGAGCGATCCCCAGACCCAGCGCGTCGGCTCCGCCAGCGGCACGTACTCGAGTTCCCCGAAAAGCACGCAGTCGGCATCGAGATGAACTTTGCCCGCATAGCGGTTCACCAGAAACATCCCCAGCGCAAAAAGGGTCGTGTAGGTGATCCCGGTCGCGGCGTCGCTCTTGAGTCGGCTCCGCTGCGTGATGAATTCGATCAGCACCGTCGTCAGCAGGCCCGCGACCATGGCTCCGGCCATCATCGGCACAGTTCCGAGGTCGCGGAAAATCAGATAGGAAACCACCAGTCCGGGCAGCACGCTGTGACTGATGGCATCTCCGGCGAGCGCCATCCGCCGCAGCAGCAGGTAGTTGCCCAGCAAGGCACAGGGAACTGCCAGCAGCACCGCCATGAGCAGCATCCACACGGTCGAATCCGCCCATCGGGTCCATGGATCAAGGAACACCGTCCGGAAATCAAACGGCGGAATCGCCAGCGATGCCATCAGTTCATTCATGATGCTCTGCGAGTCCCTCCATGGTGTCGTCTTCCGATGGAATGCGCCGCCCGTGAGGATCGGTGGCCGGATGCCCGAGCACGGTCATGAGATGCGCTATGTTCTCGTCGGCCAGCAGGTGTTCCATTTCCTCGGCGTCGTCATGCACATGGTCCTCGGCATAGCCAGCCCGGCGGGTCAGATAGAGTTCCCAGAGCCGGTGATTCCGCACCACGCGCGAGGCCGTCCGGAATCCCCCGGACGTGAGTTGCCATTGCCCGCCCGGCACCGCTGCGGCCATCCGGTGGCGCGCCAGCGATTCCATCATGCGGCCATCCTGACCGGCTTCGGAAGGAAGGAAGGAGGTTTCGCGGAATTGTTTCTGCTCGAGGAGGCGGTAGATTGATTTGAGGGCGTCCTCGCGCTGAATCCTCCGGCGGTCGAGCCAGCCACCGACCAGCCTCCGCGCCATTCCGTAGCGGGGACTGAGCAGAAAGCCGACCGCAAACATGAGGCCCGCACAGAGCACGAGCGTCGGCCCCATGGCCATGCCGTCGCCCGCATACGACAGAAAGGCTCCGGCGAGCCCTGCCGCCATGCCAAACAGGGCCGCCAGCAGAATGACCCGGTGCAGCCGACCCGAGAAGAGCCATGCGGTCGCCCCCGGAATCACGAGCAAGCCGGCCACGAGAATGACACCGACGGCCTGCATGGAAACGACGACGGCAAGGGTCGTCAGGAACATCTGCAGCAGATGAAAGCCGCGCACGGGCAATCCAGCCGACCGCCCGAATCCAGGATCGAAGGCCATGAGCAGAAAGCCACGGTAGCCAAGCCCGACGGTCAGCAGGGTGGCCCCGGCGGCCACGGCGAGCATCACAGTTTCCGTGAAATCAATGGCCGCTGCCTGCCCATACAGAAAGCGGTCGATCCCGGCCTTGTTGCCATCGGGCAGCAGCTTGATGAGCAGTATCCCGGCCGCGAAGAAGACGGTCAGCACAACACTCTGGGCGGCATCGGGCTTCAGTTTCGTCCCGTTCATGATCCATCCGGCCACGAGGCTGCTCAGGATGCCGGTCACGAGGGCTCCACTGAGCAGAGCGACCGGATTCTTGGTCATGGTCCAGAGGAATCCGGCGGCGATGCCGGGCAGGACGGCGTGCGAGAGGGTATCGCCGAGCATGGTCATGCGCCGCGCGATCAGCAGGGTTCCGAGCACGCCGCAGTTCAAGCCGAGCAGGAGAATCCCGGGGAGCGCCGCCCGCACGAGTCCGTCCTGCAGGGTCAGGAAGGTGGCGGCACGTTCCCGTGTGTCCGCGGCACAGCCGGTCACAAGGAGCAGCGCCGCCAGCGCCAGCCATCGGATCAATGCGGACTTCATCGTGTCATCGGTGCCCGGGCGGTCTGCGCCCGCAGTGCCAGCTCACTGAGCACGGTGAGGCGTCCACCATAGGTCTTCTGCAGCAGTTCGGCCGTGAACACGCGCTCCGTGGGCCCGGCCGCCACCAGCCGGAGGTTGAGAAGCATCATGTAATCGAAGTACTCGGGGGCCGTCGTGAGGTCGTGATGCACCGCCACAATGGTGGCTCCGCGCGAGCGCAGTTCCTGAAGGAGGGAAACGATGGCGCGTTCGGTGGCGGCATCGACGCCCGTAAAGGGTTCGTCCATGAAATACAGATCGGCATCCTGAGCGAGCGCCCGGGCCAGAAACACGCGCTGCTGCTGCCCACCGGAAAGCTGGGAAATGCGACGCCCGGCAAAGGGCAGCATCTGCACCATATCAAGGCATTCCTGGGCCTTGGCCCGGTCGGCCGCGGACGGCCGCCGCCACAGGCTGCGCCGCGTGCTCCGCCCCATGAGAACGACGTCCATGACACTCACGGGAAAGTCCCAGTCGACCGAACTCCGCTGCGGCACATAGGCGATGCGCTGCCTGACTTCCTCCACGGGCTGGCCGAAAATCCGCACCCAGCCGCCGTCGTGCGGCAGCAATCCCATGGCGGCCCGGATCAGGGTCGATTTCCCTGCCCCGTTGGGTCCCACAATTCCGCAGAGGCTCCCGGAGGGAACGCTCACGTCAATCCCATAGAGCACTGGTTTGCGGTCGTAGGCGACACTCAGGTCATGACACTCGAAGGCGATCGGCTCCATGGGATTCAGTCGGTAGATACGCCACTGCGCCCGCTCAGGGCTCGTACGATGAGGTCCATGTTGGCCTCGAGCATGCCGGAGACGGTGCCGCGGTCGACCATTCGGCCGCCTTCGATCGCAACCATTTCGCCGGGGACGCCAAGGGCATCGGAACAGAGTTCACCCCCGAGTGCGGCCCCGGTTTCTTCGCTGATGCGGCGGATGGTGGCTGGAGAAATGCTGCTTTCGACAAAGACGGCGCGGATGCCCCGCTGCCGGATCACGGCGGAAATCCTCGCCATGTCAGCAAGCGCAGCTTCGCTCACGGTCGCAATCCCCTGCACGGACATCACCTCGAATCCGTAGGCCCGACCGAAGTACTGGAAGGCGTCGTGACTCGTCACCAGCACGCGCTGCGCTTCCGGAATCTGCTGCGCGCGGGCCCGCAGACGTTCGTGGCAGGCCAGCAGTTCCGCAACTTGTCGGGCAGTGCGCCCGGCAATCGCTCCGCGATGCTCCGGCAGGTAGTCTGCCAGTTTCTCTCCGGCGAACTGCACGGCTTCGGCCCAGACGGAAGCGTCGCCCCACACATGAGGATCGTGCGCCCCTTCGGCTTCCATGATCCGCCCGGGCGCAATGCCATCGGTCACTGCCACCACACGGCGTCCGTGCCGCGCCATGCGCTCGAGGATTTCTGCCATGCGTCCTTCCAGATGGAGCCCGCTGTACAGAACGACGGCAGCGCTGCGCAGCTTCCGCACGTCGCTCTGACCAGGTTTGAAGAGGTGCGGATCAACCTGCGGTCCCATGAGCCCGGCCACTTCCTGGGCCATCCCATCCGTGAGTCCCCGCAGCAGGTCGCTGACCATGGTGGTGGTCGCCACAAGCAGCCCATGGCCTTCCCCGGCGGCCTCCCGGCAGGATGCGGCAGGCATGCCCAGCACGCCCATCCCCAGCACTTTCAGAATTCGCCGCCGGTCCATGACCATGTCATTCACTCATTGACCGCGGCCGCGCAATCCCATTCCGGTAGGCTCAACTTCCCCGGATTTCATTTCCCCGCCTCAGTCAGCCAGCAGGTCGTCCCCTGACAGCACGCGCCCGCCGGCGTCGCGGATCGCTGCGCCGAGCTGGGCGAGCTTGACAAAGAAATTCGGGAAGGTTTTGCGCACGCACGCTGGATGCTGGAGCCGCAATCCGGGGACGCGCAGCGCCAGCATGCCGAAGCACATCGCCATGCGGTGATCGTTCCAGGTGGCAATCTCCGCGCCATGCAGCGGCCCGGGCGAAACGGTGAGTTCGTCCCCGGATTCCGTAATCCGGGCTCCGCATTTGCTCAGCTCCGTGCGCAGGGCGAGGACGCGTTCGCATTCCTGCACCCGAAGACGCCCGAGATCCGTGAAAACCACCGGCTCTGGGGCAAAGGGAGCCAGCACAATGGCGGTCATGATGCTGTCGGCAAGGTCGCTCTGCCGCGAGTAGCGCCGACGCCATGCCGCCC
>JBIICE010000018.1:0-36662 GCA_044239025.1 Verrucomicrobiales bacterium | reverse complement strand
GCTGACGGAGTTCCGCTTCCGTGGTCTGGATGCGGAAGGCTTCCCGGTGCCGTTCTCGTCGTTCCGGACGCCATCGGAAATCTGCGAACTCTGGCTGGTGCCTGATCTGAACACGGCCTCGCAGACCGTGACGCTGGAGCAACTGATCCGCGACTTCTGGAATAATCACCGGATTACCGGAGACAACGTGCGGGAGCGTCCGTACTCGGAACTCTATCCGCGGCTCTGCACGCGCTCGGACACCTACAAGGTGCATGTGGTGGCACAGGGGCTCAAGAAAGCCGGCAACAGCGACCCGAACACCTTCGATTCGACACCTGGCAAGGATCTGGTGATGTCCGAGTGGCGGGGATCGGCGATGATCGAGCGGTCGGTCAATCCGCGTGATCCCGACATTCTGCGGCTGCCTGACTATGCGACCATCACGAACCTCGTGACGGCCCGGAAGCTGGATGAATTCTACACCTACCGTGTCACGGAAGTCCGTCAGGTGGGCGAGTGATTCTCAGAACATCGGTTTCCCTGCCGCAGACGCAGGTGAAGCATCAAGCCGGAGGGCGGTGGGCGATGGCCTGCCGCCCTCTGCTTTTGCGGCGGCACGGCGGGATTTGGGCGAGGCCGGTGATCCCGGAAGCGGTGATCCCGGAAGCGCAAAGCCTGCAGGCCTACCGGGGAACGGTTGGGGCGGCGGGTGGGATCAGAGTCCGCGGATGATGTGTTCGAGAGCGAGGACGGCGTAGGCGGTCACGAGAACACTGTCTTTTTCCATCCAGCGTCCGTTTTCATTGATCCACGAACCATCTTCGCGCTGCACATTGAAGAGTTGTTTCGCGAGGTCGGCCCGCCAGTTGCGGCGGCCCGTGGGGGTTTCCACGAAATCGATCTGGGCCGTGTTGAGGGCTTTGGCCATGGTGTGGTAGTAGTAGTAGAGGCCTTCCTGGCCGATGCCGGGGTTTTCGGTGACCGAGTAGTTGGCGGAGAGCCATTCGCGGACCCCTTTGACTCTGGGGTCGGCGGGTTTGATGTCGGCGTAGATGAAGCTGAGAAGTCCGGCGTAGCCCATGCTGGCGTAGGCGCGCGGGGCGGATGGTTTGGTGCCGTCGCCGGATTCCGGTGTGGCGACCTTGCTTTCGCCGGGACGGTACACGAAGCCGCCTTTGTTGGTTTTGTCTTCGCTGACCCAGGAGGATTTGTTGGTGGCAGCGAGGTGCTGGCAGCGGGTGACGAAATCGATGGCCGCCTGGTAATTCAGCTGTGGTTCCGACTTGGCGCGGTCGGGGTCGTCCTGGAGGAGTTTGCGGGAATGGTAGAGCGCTTCGAGGGCGAAGTGGGTATTGCTCATGTCGGTGGGCGGCTTGCTGCCGTAGCCGATCCCGCCGTCGTGGGGGCTGTCCAGTTCTCCGGGTTTGCCTTCGTCGTACTGCCCCTTGATCACGAAACGCCGGGCCTTGAGGGCGGCCTCGCGGATGCCGGGTTCATCGCTGATGAGCGTGAGGGCAGTGAGGGCGAGGCTGGTATTGTAGTTCGGCAGGGAGGTGGTGTAGATGCCGCCGTCTTCCTTCTGGCTGAGCAGGAGGAACTGGTAGGCTTTGCGGGCGTGTTCCGGAATCTCCTTCGTCTCCGGATTGCCCATGGCGGCCATCGCGGCGAGGGCGGTGATGGCCGGGTGTTCGCTGGAGCCGACGAAGCCTTGCGCGCTGTCCTGCTGGCCGAACAGGTATTTGAGCCCGCGGTTGATGGCGGCCTGCACCTCATTCCGGAGCGATTCATCGGTTTCTGCGCGGGCGCTGTGGATCAGGCAGGGCTGTGTACCGGCGGCGAGAAGAAGGGACAGGAAGGTCTGGCGTTTCATGGGAGTGAGTCTGCTGAAAAGGGGTTTGCCTGTGGCTAGCGGCCGCTGCGGCCGCCCTTGGCGGGCGGGGATTTTTTCTGATCCGGTTTCTCTGGCTTCTCCGGTGCCGCGACCGGCCGGAGTTCCATGGTGACTTCGGTGCCTTTGGCCGGGAGCAGGGGATCCGGGATCCAGATGTCGTCGAGTTCGTTGCCTTCGCGGGGATTATTGATGACGGCGGCGGGGTCGACCATGAGGGCGATCAGGCTCCCGGTTTCCGTGGCGAGGAACGAGCCATCGGGCATGATGCGGGAGCCGGTGTAGATGAAGGGCGTCTTTTCGAGTTTCGCCTTCCGGTCGAGGTTGTGGATCCAATCCTCGATGCGGGCGGTTTGCTCCTGTCCTTTCCCGTCCTTCCAGCGGAGGTGGAGGGTCAACTGGGAAGCGGCAAGGTGCGAGGCTCCCGGCACCGGGACGCCGCCGCGTTCCGGTTCGCTGTAATCGAAGAACGTCGTCGACGGCTTCCAGTGCAGCAGCAGAAGAGCGACATTGAATTCCGCGGGCTTCACCTTCGTGCTGAGGAGCGCTTCGTGGACCTTGCCGCTTTCATGGACGAGCACGTACTCGAGAAGCCCCTTGGTCATATTGACCGTGGCAGGCAGGCTCAGGGTGCGCGTCTCCTTGTCGAATTCCATCAGCCCGAGCCGGTAGCGGTTTCCGCCGAGGGGTTGGATGGCCTTGGTGGGATCGTTCGGCGGAGTTTGGCCGGCAGCGGGTTCCTGAGCGGCGGCGATGGCCGTCATCAGGACGAGGGCTGCGGTGGGAAGCAGGGTCATGGGATCTCTGGTACGCTGCAAAGTGGCATCCGGCAATGACGCAGCGGCGGGCGGCCATCCTGGGGGAAAATGTCTTCATGGGGGCGGCTCGGCGGCAGCTGCCTTGCGCGCCTGATCCTGGCTGGCGGCTCCGAGTCGCTCGAGGGGAACCTTGAAGAACTGCCCATCGCTTTTGCGGATGACGACGGCGTCGTCCTTGAGCCGCACGAAGCGGGCCTTGATGGTTTTGCCGTCGGTGCTGGTCCAGTCGAGCAGGGGTGCTTCTGCGGGAACGGCCCTCGCCGGGAGGGCGGATTTCGGTGGGAGACCGGAGGCGGTGCCCGCCTTTTCGAGTGCGGCTCCTTCTTCGATCCATGCGCGCAGGAGTTTGATTTCCCGGGCATCGAGGCGCGGACCGTTTGGCGGCATCTGATTGTCACCGGCGGTGGTGATGACTTCGAAGAGGCGGCTGCGTTCCGGTTCGCCGGGGACGACAATGCCACGGGGGTCGATGTCTCCGGAGAAGCGCTTGAGGTTATCGAAGACGTAGCCCGCTTTTTCCTTTTTGGCCTTCTCGCTGTGGCATTCGTAGCAGTGCTTCTCGAGAATGGGACGGATGTCGCGGCGGAAGTCGGCTGCGTGCAGGGCCGCCGGGTACGCGGCAAGCAGTAGGAGGACGGGTCTCGTCATGGTGCCATGATACGATCCCTGAACCGGGGAAGGCGAGGAGATTCCTCCATCCCGCTCAGAGTTTCTGCACCGTGCGGAGCAATTCGTCCACCAGTGCCGGAACGGCATCGGTGGCCCGGCCGGTCCGGTGTTCCGCAAACGAATCGGATGTGGCGGTGCTGTCGAGGTTGACCTCGATGGTGCGGGCTCCGCTGCGCGCGGCCATGCCGACGAATCCGGCGGCTGGGTAGACTTGGCCGGAGGTTCCCATGGAGAGGAAGAGGCCGCACGAGCCGAGTCGTGACAGGATGCGCTTCATTTCGAAGGGCATTTCGCCGAACCACACAATGTCGGGCCGGACGCCGCCGGGGCACCGGCATCCCGGGCAGGTCGTCGCAGTGCCGATGTCGTCATCCCAGCGCCATGAAGCATCGCAGTCTGTGCAGCGGACCTTCCGCAGTTCGCCATGCATGTGCACGGGGTCCCGGGACCCGGCACGCTCGTGGAGGTCATCGACATTCTGGGTGACAAGGAGGAACTCTCCGGGCCATTCCTGTTCGAGCCGGGCCAGAGCGAAGTGGGCGGCGTTCGGCTCCACCGTGCGCAGGGCTGCGCGCCGGAGGTTGTAGAAGCGATGCACCAGATCCGGATTCCGCTGAAAACCCTCCGGGCTGGCCACGTCTTCGATGCGGTGGCCTTCCCACAGACCATCGGCCCCGCGGAAGGTGGCAATCCCCGATTCCGCAGAAATCCCCGCACCTGTCAGGACAACAATTTGCGGCCAATCATGTTTCATTCCCCACGATGCCCGGAATGCTCCTGCCTGCCACAGGAGAATGGCCCGTGGCTCAGCGCATCATCAGATGTTCGAGCCGAGGAAGGTGTGAATGCCGCACTCGGTCTTGTCGAAGCCCTCCCATCGCCCGGCGCGTTCACTTTCCCCCCCGGTGAGTTTCGTGCAGGGCCAGCAGCCAATCGAGCGGTAGCCGCGGTCGTGCAGGGCATTGTAGGGGATGCCATGCCGGTGAATGTATTCCCAGACGGCTTCGCGCGACCAGTTCACCATCGGATTGAGTTTGAGAATGTGTTGTTCGCGCAGCTGATCGAAGAGGTACAGCTCCAGAATGCCGGTCTGTCTGCGGGTATCGCTCTGGCTGCGGCGCAGGCCTGTGATCCAGACATCGATCCCCGCCAGATGCTGCTGGAGGGGCAGGACCTTGCGCAGCATGCAGCAGGTATCCGGATTTGTTTCCCAGAGGTCGCCTCCGTACTGGGCGCGCTGCTCGGCCACGGTCTGCGACGGCTTCAGCTGGCGGATTTCCATGCCGAAGAACTCCTGCAGCCGGTCCCGGAGTTCATAAGTCTCCGGAAACAGCAGCCCGGTATCGAGCGTGAAGACCGGAAAATCCAGCCCCAGTCGCCGCGCATGATGAATGATCACCAGCCCGCTTCCCTGGTAGCTGGTACCGATCTGCGCACGCTTCCCGAACCGTTCCCACACCCACCCGAGCACTTCCTCCAGTCCGCACCCCTCCAGACGCTCCGATTCTTTGTGAACATCGAGGTCCGGGTGGTCGTGCAGTTGAAAAGCCATGAGTCAGTGGGTGAATTCCACTTATTGCCTATGGGAATAGTAGGGAATGAGGGTTGTCAACCGCCCCTTGCGGATTGGCGGGGCTCAGCGTAGCGACGCCACCTGCTCCCGTAGCTCAGTGGATTAGAGCAACGGCCTTCTAAGCCGTGGGTCCTTGGTTCGAATCCAAGCGGGAGCGCGTTCGCAACCATCTGAAAATGAGTTTGTTGACCGGGAAAGCTCCCGGGGTGCCCGGCGATGAGTGGCGTCTGACGGCGTGAAGCGCAGCGGCCTGTGGCCCGCAGCGGTCAGCAATCGGGTAGGGTTCAGGGTTGCTGCAGGTGCCACGGATGGTCCCCCGGTGGTGCGTCGGTGTGCAGTTTCGCCCCGACCGTGAGCGCCGGGAGCAGGGCCAACCTTGCCTCCCGCGTCGGCGGGTGTGGAAGCGGGAGGCTTCGGGAAGACTGGATCGGCAGGAAGCATGGCCGGAATCTGGAGCGGCATGGTCCTTGCCGGCACTGGCGCGCGTGGTGCGATGGGCTGTATTCGGGGATGGCAATCAGGGCTTTGCAAAAAGGGAGTCGGGTGGTATCTCCCGGGGAACAACCCTTGAGATTACCGATGCGAATTTCCCTTCTGAGCGTGCTTGCTGGAGTCTGGCTGAGTGGCGGACCTTTATGCGCGGCATTTCTGCTGTTTCCGGAAGGGGCTGAAGGGAATCTGGAGGGAGACACGAGGAGCGCGTATGAGGCCTACAAGAAGGGGGATGACGCGGCGGCAGTGAAGATGTTCCGTGCGGCAGCCGAGAAAGGGGATGCCGAGGCGCAGTTTGCCCTTGGGAGGCTGCACCAGGAGGGTCGGGGAGTGGAGGCGTCGCCGAAGCTGGCGGAGGAATGGTACCGGAAGGCGGAGGAGAAAGGGCATTTGGGAGCACAGTTCAATCTGGCGGCGCTGCTGCTGGCGACGCCCGGTCGGCTGGAGGAAGGACTCGACAAGCTGCAGAAGGCAGCGGATGCCGGGTCGGGGGCGGCGCTGGTTTCTCTTGGCACCATGAAGCTCACGGGGACCGGAGTGAAGAAGGATGCGGCGGAGGCGATCCGGCTGCTGGAGAAGTCGGCCGAACTGGGTGAACCGGATGCCTATGACATCCTTGGGCTGGCGTATGCAGCGGGGGAGGGCGTGGAGAAGGACAGCGCCAAGGCTCTTGGGATGTTTGAGAACGCGGCCAAGCGGAACCACGTCAAATCGATGCTGCGGCTGGCCGTGATGTCCCTCAACGGAAATGGGGTGGCCAAAGATGGAACCAGAGCGAAGCAGTGGTTTATCCGGGCGGCCGACCTGAAATCGACCGAGGCACAGCTGGCACTTGGGGTGATGCATGAGACGGGGAACGGCGTGGAGAAGAGTCCCGAGGAAGCGGCCCGGTGGTTCCGCAAGGCCGCCGAGGCCGGTGACGCGGCGGCGGCGGCCAGGCTGGGATCACTGTATGCGGACGGGGTGGGCGTGCCTCAGGATGACAAGCAGGCACTCGCCTGGTACGAGAAGGGATCGCAGAAAGGAGCAGGGGCAGCGATGTATGGGATGGCCGTTTTTTACGAGAAGGGCCGCGCGGTCACGGCGAGTGCCGGGGAGTCGGTGCGCTGGCTGATCCGCTCTGCGCTCGCTGGTTTTGCTCCTGCCATGCGGGAATTGGGCGCGCGTTACCGGGAAGGTCAGGGAGTCGGCAAGGATACGATTGCGGCGCAGTCGTGGCTGACGCGGGCAGCTTCCAGCGGGGATGCGGAATCGGCACTGACCGTGGCGGACATGCTCATGACTGGTGAGGGCGGGCTGCCGCCGGATCCGAAGAACGCGAAAGCCATCCTGACGAGGGCTTCCGAGCTGGGGATTGCGCAGGCGCAGCTGCGGCTGGCGGAGTATCATGAAAAAGGTCTGGATGGACGACCTGACCTGATCCGGGCCTACGCGCTGGCGCTGGCGACCGGTGAGAAGTTCGAGCCCGGGGTGCTGAAGCGTGCCGAGCTGGAGAAAAAGATGACGAAGGAACAGCTGGAGCTGGCGAAACAGGAGTATGACCGGATCAAGGGCCCGGCTCCGGTCAAGCCACTCGAGGAAGCGGCACCGACTCTGCCGGAAGGAGTGAAACCGGTAGCCGGGGAAGCGGTTCCGGGGCGTTAGCCGCACGGGGTGGCGTGGTGCCTCGAAAGTGCAGTCGCTCATTGCGGTGGAGTCGATGCGGTGCACAGGTGAAGGTGAATTCTGCATGTCTGCCTTTTCACGAGTTGCCTGGATTGCTGCTGCCATGGTGATGGTGGGCGGGCCGGCGGCTGCCGATATTTCGGCGGGTGGTCCGCGGGGGGGCGGGAAGAAGGACAAGCCGGTACCGCGGGCTCCCGTGGCGCGGGATGTGACCGTGAAGGTGGTGCGTGGGCGGACCGTGGAAATTGCATTGGAAGGCATCACCGGAACCGGCAGTGCCATGGAGTTTTCGATCCGGTCGCAGCCGAGGCTGGGACTGCTGCAGCCCGATGTGCCAGTGCCATCGGGGAATGCGCGGGCGGTGATCCGGTACACGGCGGATCCCGGCAGCGTGGGGTCGCGCGATACATTCACCTACGGGGTGCAGGTGGCCGGGAGACCGTCATCGATTTCCGCAACCGTGACCGTGCTGATCAGCGATGCGCGGGCGCGGCTGGAAGTGCCTGCGGCCCTTGATTTCGGAGTGGTGGTGGCGGGTGAACCCGTGACGAAACCGGTCAGCATCCGGAATGCCGGAGATGGAGTCTGGGACGCTGCGCCCGAGCTTCCGAAGGGTTGGTCGTGGGTGAATCCGGAAGGAGGCCGCTTTCTGATCGAGCCCGGGGAGAGTGTCGTGGCGGAGATCCGCTGTGAGGCGCAGGCCCCCGGCGAACTGGAAGGGGAAGCAGTGCTGGCCGGGGAGAGTCGGGTCCGGCTCAATGCGCGGGTGCTGGCTCCGTTCACGGTTTTTCCGGCCACGCTGGTTTTCAACTGGGAACCCGGAAAGCTGAGCCGGAACGGATTGGCCAACCTGCAGAACAACACGAAACAGCCCCTTGCGGTGACGCTGGACGGTCCGGAATCCTTCGGTTTTCCCGGGACGGTGACCGTGCCTGCCGATGGAAAGAGCGAGGTGCGGGTGGAGGCGAAGGGTGATCTGACCCTCCCTCTGCGCGGAACGCTTCAGTTCGCGGCAGGTGGCCATCGTCATGCGATTGCGCTCGAGGCGCAGCCTGCGCCATCGCTCGTGCGGCTGGCTGAGGATTCGCTCCAGGTTTTGGATTTCGGGAAGGCCGTCCCGGCAGAGGCGGGCAAGGCCGTGCGGGCTGTGGTTCTGGAAAACGCGGGAGGCAGCACGGCCACGGTGACCGCGGATGCCCTCACTTTGTTTTCCGTGCCGCTGCTGGACGAGGGGAAAGGGGTCGCGCTGAAGCCCGGCGAGCGGATGGAAGTCGGGGTGACCCCGCGCAATGTCGGTGCGGGGGTGCATGAAGAAGTGCTGACCCTGAGCAGCGGGGCCGCGAAAATCCTTGTTCCGCTGCGGGTGGAACTGGTGTCATCGTCCGCGGCTTCCACCAGCGCGGCGGAAGCGACCCTGCAGAAGACAGCGCCGGCGAAGGAGAATCCGGACAGGGAGAAGACCGACGCCGAACTGGTGCGGATTGCGCAGCTGAACATCGGGGGCCTGCTGTCGTCGGATGGTTCCGAGAAGGCCGATGTTCCGCGGGTGGATCTGGTGGACTACGTGTCCGATGACGGGGTGTCCGTGACCTTTGCCTGGGATCTGCCGCCCGGCGATGGCTGGACCTTCCGGATTCTGCGCCCGCGGGTGACGCGTTCTAAAGTGACTGGTCAGCTGGCGCGGATCTGGGAACCCTGCGGGCCCGAGGCCGTGGTGCGGATCAATGGGAGGCGGGCCGTGGCGACCGTGAGCGGTCTTGAGCCGGGCAATCCATTCAAGTGCGCGATTCAGACGGTGGCAGCCGATGGGCGGAAGTCGCTTCCCGGCATGGAACTGGGTTTTCTGCCGAGGCTGCCGCCGGGGATTCCGTGGATCCGCTACGCAATCGGCCTGCTGGCAGCCGCGCTCGTGGGCATCTGGGGATGGAAGAAGTGGAAGGAACCGATCCGGGCACAGGCCGCGTGAAGGAGGGGAACGGCAGCATGATCCGGCATCTCTATGTTCACATACCGTTCTGTCATCGGATCTGTCCGTATTGTTCGTTCTACAAGCATGAGCCGGGCGGGACGGACATGGCGGCGTTTCTGCGGGCCCTGACGGCAGAGCTGGACGCCGACCGGTCCGGGCCGCGGCAGTTGGAGACGGTTTACTTTGGAGGAGGGACCCCAACCCTGCTCAGTTCGGCGCATCTGGAACGCTGGCTGCCGGAATTTGTGGAACGTGCCGGCATGCTGCCGGGTGCGGAATGGACCGTGGAGGTGAATCCGCGGACCATTACGGAAAAGAAGGCCGCGCTGCTGCGGTCGGCCGGTGTGACCCGCGTCAGCCTTGGGGTCCAGTCGTGGGATCCGGAGGTGCTGAGGACTCTCGGGCGCGATCACAGTCCCGCGGAAGCGAGGGAAGCGTGGCGGATTCTGGAATCGGCCGGCTTTCCCGTATGCAATGTCGACCTGATGTTCTCGGTGCCCGGGCAGACGCTGGCGTCGTGGCGGGGAACTCTTGAGCAGACCCTTGCACTGGGGCCGCGGCACGTCTCGGCGTACAACCTCACCTATGAGGAAGACACGGAATTCTTCGAAAGGTTCCGGAGTGGGGAGTACCTGCGGGAGGAGCAGATTGATGAGGCGTTCTTTGCGGAAGTGATGGCGCAGACCCGGGCCGCCGGTCTCGGGCACTATGAGATTTCCAATTATGCGCAGCCCGGGCATGAGTCGCGCCACAATGCCGCTTACTGGGCAGGGGCCGACTACCTGGGAATCGGGCCCGGCGCGGTGTCGACGGTGCAGCGGAGGCGCTGGAAGAATCTTGAGAATACGGTCCTGTACATGCAGCGGGCGCTGGCCGGGGAATCGGTGCGGCAGGCTGGATCCGAGGAAACGATTGATGATGTGGCGTGGGCCTGCGAGAGGATTGCGCTCGAACTGCGCACGAGTCAGGGAGTTGACCTCGCGCTGCTCCCCGATCCCGAGAGGGTGGCGGAAACGAATGCGGGTGGTCTCACCGAGGTGCGGGCGGGACGGCTCGTCCTGACGGGAAGCGGAAGGTTTGTGGCCGACAGTGTGGCCGGGCACCTCTGGGCGTGAGCCGCGCTCTGCCGATCAGGGCAGCGCTTTGATGCGTACATTGCGGTACCAGACCTTGTGGCCGTGGTCCTGGAATCCGATGTGGCCCTCGCGTTTGAAATCCTTGAGTGCGTTGCGGTACTTGTTGCCCGAGCCATCCGGATTCTTTCCGGGCGTGGTCCATTGGTCGAGGTTCATCTCATTGATCTTCTCGCCATTGAGTTCCACCGTGATGACAGGTCCGCGGGCGGTGATGACGTATTTATTCCAATCGTCGCGGCGGGCGGCGTTTTTGGTGGGTGGAACGAGGTCGTAAATGGCTCCGACGCTGTGTTTGTCGGGTCCACCCGGGTTTTCGACCTGGATTTCGATACCCGTCTGCACGTTGTCCTTTGGGTTATCGGTGCGGAAGAACACGCCGCTGTTCCCGGTGGTTTTGAACTCCAGTTCGAGTACGAAATCGCCCCAGCGTTCCTTGGTCCAGATGTCGCCGCTGCCTTTCTGGCCAGTCATGGTGCCATCGGCCACCGTCCATTTGGTGCTGCCGCCGCCGACGTCGGTCCATCCAGCGAGGTCCTTGCCATTGAAGAGTTCTTTCCATCCGGCTTTGCCTTCGTCGGCAAGGGAAACGGACAGAGAGGCGGAGCAGATGAGGGCAGTCAGTCGGAAGTTCATGATACGTAGTATTGAGGAACAAACGCAGCAGAGAGGGACCTGGTGCAAGCCCGCTGCCATCCGCATCCGCGCGAACGGCCCGGGGCCGGGGGCCGGGATGAGGAATCTGATTGCGAGTTGCGGGAAGCATGGTAGTATTGCCGCGAATAAACCTGTGCCGCAAAACCATGAATGCGATTCTGATCCGGGGAGCTGTGGGGCTGATGCTGGCTGCGCTGGTGATTCTGGCGGTCGATGAGGCGAAGAAGCCCGACCTTCCCGTGTATTCCGAGAACAGCGCAGCCGTGGCTGGCGGAGAGGGGCGGGCAGCGGTCCCGGTGGGGCGCTACCGGAATCAGGTGACGCTGTTCACCTATCTGATGTTCATCGCCGTGACGGTTGGGGTGATGGTGCTGAAATGGATTGTGCCCGCGATTGGCGAGCGGGTGGCGGAGGCATTGTATTCGCATCCGGATTCGGCTGAGCCGACGGCTCTGGGGAAGGCGGCGGGGCTGGTGGCGCAGGGGGAATACGGGAAGGCACTGGCAGCCTACCGGAAGATACTGGAGGAGACGCCGGGCGAGCGCATGGCGGTGACGGAGATGGTGCGGATTCATCATGACCGGCTGGGAGACACCGATGGGGCGGTGGCGGTGCTGGAGGAGGCGCTGGCGGGGCGCTGGCCTGCGGATGACCGCAGTTTTCTCATGATGAGGCTGGCTGATCTGGAGGCGACGGGCCGGAGGAATCCGGAGCGGGCCCGGGAGCTGCTGCATCGGGTGCAGTCTGAATTTCCGGGGAGCCGCCATGCGGCGAACGCGGGGCATCGGCTGCGGGAAATCGACGAAGCGGAGTTTCTGTCGCGGGGTCGGCAGCCATCGTGAGGGAGCGGGGCCGCTGGTGTCGGCTGGGCAGTCAGCCATTGTTCGTGCTGGCGCTGGCGGCCAGCGCGGGGATTCTGCTGGCAGACTGGCTGGGTGGTAGTCTGTGGTGGTGGCTGGTGGGGGCGGTGCTGCTCATGGTGGCCGCGGTGGTGCGTGGGTCTGCGGGGCTCACCATCCTCGCGACGGCCGTGGTTTTCGGCTTTGCGCAGCTGGCGGCTGATTGGGATCCGCTCAGGCAACGGCTGGCATCCGAGCTGGCTCCGGGGATGTCGATGGGCGTGGAATTCCGCGGCCTCGTGGTGGATGCTCCGGAGCTGGCCGTATCCGGTGGCTGGATTCTGCCGCTCGAACTGGAGGCAATCGAAGCGGCCGGGAGGGGACGGTGGGTGGTGCGGCGCGAGCGCGTATCTGTGCGGCTGAGCGCGGTGCCGACGGCTCCGTGCTACGGCGACCGGGTGGCGGGGTTTGGTCAGCTGCGGCGGCCGGCCGAGCCGCGGAATCCCGGGGAATTTGATTTTGCTTCGTATCTGCGGAGGCTTGGATTCAGCGGAGAACTGGAGGTCGACGGGCGCATCGGCCGCTGGGAGCGGCAGTCGGCCGGGCACGGATCATGGCTGATGGTATCGGCACTGCGGATGCGGTCATGGATTGGGGAAGCCGTGACCTTTGACATTGGGGATGATCCGGAGCGCGCGGCGACGGTCCGGGCGATGGTGCTGGGGACGCGGGAGAAGACACCCGAGGAAGTGGAGGCCGCCTTTGTCCGCAGCGGGACCATGCATGTCTTCGCGGTAAGTGGGCTGCACGTGGGCATGTTCACGGTGATACTCTGGAATGTGCTGCGCTGGTTCGGGCTGCGGCGCGGCCTGGTGGTGGCGCTGACGCTGCCGCTGGTGTTCTTCTATGTGTACATCACCGGGCTGAGGGCGAGTGCGTGGCGGGCAGCGCTCATGGCAGCGGTTTTCCTTGCGGGGCCGCTGTGGAACCGGGAAGGGAATCTGCTCAACGGCCTCGGTGCTGCGGCGCTGGTGCTGCTGGGGGTCCAGCCGTGCTATCTGTTTCAGCCGGGATTCACCCTCTCCTTCGGCGTGCTCCTGGCCCTCGCGGTGCTGCATCGTCCAGTCTTGCGGCTGCTCGCACCGCTGCACGAACCCGATCCGTTTCTGCCGGAGGAACTTTTCACCGGGCGGCAGGAAGCGTGGTGGTGGTTCCGGCGGCGGATTGCGGAATCGCTCAGCCTTTCCGTGGCCTCGACCCTGGGGTCGGCTCCGCTGATGATTGGCTATTTCCGGATGGTGACGCCGGTGGGCGTGGTGGCGAATCTGCTGCTGGTCGTGCTTTCGCTGTGCATTCTGGTGGTAGCCTGCATGGCGATGGTGGCGGCGGCGCTGCATTGGCCATTGCTGACGGCATCGCTCAACCACGCCAACTGGCTGCTGGCCGTGGGCAGCATTGAGAGTGCGAAATTCTTCGCGTCAGTGCCGGGCGGGCATTTCCGGGTTGATCCAGCGCGGCTGTGGCGCGGGGAAGTCTGTGAAGTGACCATACTGGCGCTCGATCAGGGCGGCAGCGCCATTCATGTGGATACGCCGTCCGGGAAGCACTGGCTGATCGACTGCGGGGGGCGGCGGCATTTCCGGAAGACACTGCAGCCCCATCTGGAGCGGGCGGCGGTCAACCGGCTCACGGGGATGGTGCTGACGCACGGGGACAGTGATCATACGGGGGCGGCGGGCCTGATGAGCTCGGTTTTCGGGGTTGGGAGGATCGTGGGGGGGGAAGCAGGGGAGCCGCTGGTGACCGGCAGCTCGCGTGAGCTGGATCATGGGGTGGTGCTGCGGGTGCTGTTTCCTCCGCCGGGCTGGGAAGCCGGAGTGGCGGATGACCGGTGCGCGGTTCTCCTGCTGGAGGCGTACGGGGTGCGGGTGCTGCTGATGGGTGATGCGGGATTTCCGACCGAGAAGCATCTGAGTGAAGCCGGGGCCGATCTGCGGTCGGATGTCCTTGTGAAGGGTTGGCATGGCAGTGATTACTCGGGCCTGCCGGAGACCCTTGATGCCAGCGGTGCCCGGGTGGCGGTGGTGCACCGCGGGCATTTCCCATCGTCCGAGCAGCCGCCGCCCGAGTGGCCGCGGAGGCTCGGGGAGCGCGGCGTGAGGGAAGTGGATCAGGCGCGCAGTGGGGCCGTTACCATTCGACTGCAGCCGGGCGGAGCCAGTGTGAATGGCTTTGTGGACGGCAGCCGGGTGGAGGTGGTCCGTGCCCGGAGCGGTGCCGCGGTGCGGTGAGGAGATGCCCCGCGGTGTGGAATGACGCTTGCGGTGCGGTGCGGGAGCATGAAGGAACGTGCGGTTCCGCAGGGTCGCTTTCCATGAGCGCCCGTCATCTCAAACCAGACTTGTCCCCCTTGGAAGCGACGAATCCTTTCCGTGAAGACCTTGCCACCCGGACCCGTCCGGAATCGTGCACTGTGGTGATTTTCGGGGCCAGTGGCGACCTGACTGGGCGCAAGCTGGTTCCGGCCCTCTATAACATTGCGGCCGATGGGGAATTGCCGCCGACGCTGCGGGTGGTTGGTTTTGCGAGGCGGGAGAAGACCCACGAGAGTTTCCGTGATGAACTGGAGGTGATGAACCGGAAGGTTTCGCGTTCCGGTCATGACGAGCGTCTCTGGGCAAGTTTCCGCGAGCGGATTTTCTATCACCGCAGCGAGTTCGAGGACCAGGAAGGCTACGATGCGCTGGCAAGGTTCCTCGATGAACTGGACGCGGCGGGGGCGGGCGGGAACCGGCTCTTTTATCTTTCCGTGGCTCCCGAGTATTTTCCCGTGGTGTTGCGGGGACTGGCGTCGGCCGGGCTCAACGAACCGAAGCCCGGACGCTGGGCGCGGGTGGTCATTGAGAAGCCGTTCGGGACTGATCTGGCTTCGGCTCAGTCTCTCAATGAGGCCGTCAGCGGGACATTCGAGGAGCGGGACACGTACCGCATTGATCATTATCTCGGGAAGGAGACTGCGCAGAATCTGATGGTGCTGCGGTTCGGGAATGCACTTTTCGAGCCGCTCTGGAACAACCGCTACATTGACCATGTGCAGATCACCTGCGCAGAGAATCTGGGGATGGAAGGTGGTCGCGGTGGCTATTATGACAAGGCCGGCTGTCTGCGCGACATGGTGCAGAATCATCTGCTGCAGCTGGTGATGCTGACGGCGATGGAACCTCCGGCTGATCTGACCGCCGATGGGATCCGCGATGAGAAGGTGAAGGTTTTGAAATCGCTGCGGCCTTTTGCGGATGCGGAGGATGTGGGGCGCAATGTGGTGCGGGCACAGTACACGGCCGGGACCTCCGGCGGGCGGCCGGTTCCAGGATACCGGGAAGAAGAACGCATTGCTCCCGATTCAATGACCGAGGCTTATGCCGCGATCCGCATCCGCATCGACAACTGGCGCTGGGAAGGGGTGCCCTTCTACCTGCGGGTGGGCAAGCAACTGCCGAAGAAGGCGACCGAGATCAGCGTGCACTTCCGGCGGCCGCCGCAGGTGCTGTTCAACCGGGCAGCGGCCGAGGAATCCGGCAATGTGCTGGTGATCCGCATCCAGCCGGACGAAGGGATTTCGCTGCGGATTCAGTCGAAGATTCCCGGTCCGGCCGTGCGCATGGAGCAGGTGAAGATGGACTTTCACTACAGCACGAGTTTCGGAAAAGCGAGTCCCGAGGCGTATGAGCGGCTGCTGCTGGATGCGATGAGCGGGGATGCGACCCTTTTTGCGCGGCGCGATGAGGTGGAGTGGGCGTGGCGCTATGTGGATCAGATCGAGCAGGCATGGCATGCGTCGGCCAATCCGCCGCCGATGTGTTTTTATCCTGCGGGCACGTGGGGACCACCCGAGGCGGATGCCCTGCTCGCGGCGGACGGGCGTTCGTGGCGGCGGCTTTGACGCGAGACGGCCATGGAAGCGACGGCATCAGCAGATCTTTCCGGGATGGGCCTTGGCTCCGAGGTGCCGCTGGCGGCGGTGGGGCGGAGTCTGCGGCAGCTATGGGAATCGAACGACGCCGTGACGCGGGCCTCGGCGATGAATTTTGCGATCTGCAGCGAGAATCAGGACAGTCTGGCGGCGAATACGGAACTGATCCGGGAAGTGACACGCGAGCATGCCTGCCGGGCGATTCTGCTGGCGGTGCGGCATCATGATGGTCCGGCGGAAGTGCGGGCGTGGATCACGGCACACTGTCAGTTGGCGGCGGGTGGGCGGAAGAGTGTCTGTTCCGAGCAGATTGCCTTTCTGATCAGCGGCAGCGGGCCGCAGCTGCTGCCGAGCACGCTTTTTGCCCATGTGGACAGCGACCTTCCGCTGACCTTCTGGTGGCAGGGGCATTTTTCGCCCCGGTGGGAACCGCATCTCTATGCCGAGATTGACCGGCTGGTGATTGACAGCAGCGAGTGGGCGGATCCGCTGCGGGAGTTTGCGGTACTTGAGGAATCATGGCGGGCTGCGAACCGTGGATTTTCGGTGAATGATCTCTCGTGGACGAGGGTGCTGCCGTACCGGATGGCGGTGGCGGCCAGTTTTGATGATCCCGAGACGCTCGCGGCGCTGCCGCGCATGGATTCGCTGGAGATCGCGCATGGTCCCGGGCATGGGCTGGCGGCGCGCATGCTGGCCGCATGGGTCTGTGAGCGGGCGGGCTGGAGTGTGACAGGCGGGGATGCGGCCAGCGGGTTTGCGCTGAGCGACGGCGGCCGGCCTGTGAGTCTGCAGTTCCGGCAGTGTCCGGATGGCTGTGCCATTGCGAAGGTCGAACTGAGTGCAGCCGACCTTGCTGTGACGCTGAACCGCGGGCCGGGGAGTGCCTTCATTGAAGGTGTCACGGAGACGGGAGGTCAGCGCCGCAATGTGACCCTGACGCCATGCGCCTGCGATACTCCGGCGGATCTGGTGAAGGAGCGCCTCCGGCGCGGCTGCAATACGCGCCATTATTTCGCGCTGCTGGAGACCGTCCGGCAGTTGCTGGCCTGAAGGGGGCCGGTCGGGTCGGTGCCCCCGGGGCGGGAGCATTCCTGGAGCGGTCAGCGGGCCATCAGTAGCCGAGCCACGGGGAAAGCCAGCGTTCGACATCGCTGACGGGCATGTTTTTGCGAGCCGCGTAGTCTTCGATCTGGTCCTTCTGGAGGTCGGAGATCATGAAGTAATGGCTTTCCGGGTGGCTGAAGTAGAGGCCGCTGACGGCGGCACCGGGGTGCATGGCCATGCTTTCGGTGAGCGAGACGCCCGTCTGGCTGGCGGCGTCGAGGAGGTCGAAGAGGATGGTTTTCTCCGTATGGTCCGGCTGGGCCGGATAGCCCGGGGCGGGGCGGATGCCGCGGTAATTCTCTCTGATGAGTTGCTCGTGATTGAATTCGTTGGGGCGTTCGTAGCCCCAGGCGACGCGGGCGCGGTGGTGGAGGAGTTCTGCGAAGGCTTCGGCGAAGCGGTCCGCGATGGCTTTGACCATGATGGCTCCGTAGTCGTCGTTCTGCTGTTTGAGTTCCTCGGCGAATTCGTCGGCTCCGTGGATGCCCACGACGAAGCCACCGATGAAATCGCGGCCCGTGGGGGCAATGTAATCGGCGAGGGCCTCATTGGCCTTGCCCTCGGCTCCGCCGGATTTGGCGATCTGCTGGCGGAGAGTATGGAAGGTGCAGCGGCGGTTGGTGCGGGTGTCATCCGTGAAGACATCGATGTCATCGCCCCGCCGGTTGGCCGGGAAGAAGCCGAAGATGCCGCGGGCCGTGCAGCGTTTCTCCGCGATGATGCGTTCCAGCCAGATGAGAGCGTCGCTGTGGAGCTTCATGGCCTGCTCGGCGGCGGCGGGGTCCGAGCATTTGAAGCGGTTTTCGCTGTAGAGCCAGACGCCGCGGAGTTCCCATGAATGGAAGAAGGGAGTCCAGTCGATGTAGGTGGCGAGTTCGCGGAGCGACTGTTCGCGGATGAGGCGGGTGCCGAGGAATTCGGGAACTGGGGGCGAGTAGTCCGACCAGTCTGTGGCGACGGCGTGGGTACGGGCTGCTTCCAGGGAGAGCGTGGGTTTTTTCTGGCGGTTGGCGAACTGGCTGCGGAGCCGTTCATGGCGTTCGTCATTGCTGCGGACGAACTCGCTGCGCTGGTTGTCGCTGAGGAGGGCCGTGGCAACCGGGACGCTGCGGGAGGCGTCGAGCACGTGGATGACCGATGCCGAGTAGCGCGGGGCGATTTTGATGGCGGTGTGGGCCGCGCTGGTGGTGGCACCGCCGATGAGCAGCGGAGTGCGGAGGCCGAGCCGTTCCATTTCCGAAGCCACGTGCATCATTTCGTCGAGGCTTGGGGTGATGAGGCCAGAGAGGCCGATGATGTCGGCATTCACCTCGCGGGCCTTCGCGAGAATTTTCTCGCAGGGCACCATCACGCCCATGTCGATGACCTCGAAATTATTGCAGGCGAGGACGATGCCGACGATGTTCTTGCCGATGTCGTGGACGTCGCCTTTGACCGTGGCGAGCACGATGGTGCGGCCGGCAGCCTCGGCCGGGCGCGGGGCGGTCAGGGTCTCGGCAGCGGGGGAGGCTCCGGCGGGGCCTCCTGGAGGTGTGCCGAACTGGCTCCAGCTTCCCGGAGCGCTTCCATGGTCCCCTCCTCGATCTCCCGGAGTTTCTCTGCCACGGCGGGCGTGAGGTTCGGAGAGAAAGAGCGCCATGAGCCTGTCAGCGGCGGCATCTCCGGATTGGGAATGGAAGATTTCGTGGAGTTCATGGTTTCCGGTGGTGAGGAGTTCTTCTAGGGAAGGATGGAGGTGTTGGTGGAGCCATGCAAGATTGCATGACGCCGGGCGGCCGTGCACCGAGTTGTCGACGACGTGGACATTGAAGTCGGGACGGTTGGCGAATTCCTCGACGAGCAGGAGGGTTGAGCGGGCCGACGTGAAGTGTCCGCGGGCGGCGCGGGGCAGCGGCACCACCCGGCCAGTGCCGTGGGTGGCGCGATGGACCATGTTGCGGACGGCCTGAGGCCATGAGCAGAAGATGAAGCGGATTTCCACGGCACAGCGGGCTGAGAAGGCCATGAGCAGGTGGTTCCGGCTTCGTGTGAAGTTCTGGAGGGTGCCATCCATGATGGCGATGGCATTCTTTTCGACCTTGAGGTTCCGGGTGGCGGTGGTCTTGCCGCTGCCCTGGCCTCCGGCATTGAAGATGACGATGTCGCCGGGCTGGGCCGTGGAGATGATGCTGGCGAACAGCCAGTCGATGAAGGCTCCGGCTGGCTCGAGAGTGGCGACGCTCCATTGCTGGCGTGACTCGCGGCTTTCCGCGTAGGCTGCGGAGAGTTCCTGGGCATTGTTGCGGTCGAGGATTTTTCCGAAGCGGGAGACGTATGTTTCGGCGGTCGCGGCGAGGTCGGCGGCGAGTTCAGCGGCGAAGGAGCGTTCGAGGGCTCGCTCAGCGTCGCTGAGGCCCTCGTAGGGCGTGTAGGTGAAGCCGGGGGCGAGGGTGACTGATCCGGACGGTTCCTGGCGGATGGTGTCTTCGGTGAGGGCGGCGATCTTCTGGGTGCGTTCCTTCTCCGCCTTCATGAACGGTTCGAGCCACGCGACGCTTTTCTTCATGACGCGGGCGCTTTTGACGACCTGGGGGAGGAACATTTTGCCCGCTCCGAAGAGGTCGCCGATGATGCTCATGCCGTCCATGAGGGGGCCTTCGATGACCTTGAGTGGTTCGCCGAATTTCCGGAGGGCTTCCTCGGTGTCCTCGTCGATGAAGTCGGTGAGCCCCTTGAGGAGGGCGTGTTTGAGGCGGTCTTCGACAGGGGCGTCGCGCCATGCGAGATCGCTTTCCACCTTCTTGCCCGTCTGGCCTTTGAATCGTTCGGCGTAATCGACGAGCCGTTCCGTGGAATCGGGTCGGCGGTTGAGAAGAACATCCTCGACCATTTCGAGGAGTTCCGGCGGAATCTGCTCGTACACTTCAAGCATGCCGGCGTTGACGATTCCCATGTCCATGCCGGCCCTGATGGCATGGTACAGGAAGGCGCTGTGCATGGCTTCGCGGACGACGTTGTTGCCGCGGAAGCTGAAACTGATGTTGCTGACGCCGCCGCTGACCTTGGCGAACGGGAGGTTTTGTTTGATCCAGCGGGTGGCCTCGATGAAATCGACGGCGTAGTTGTTGTGTTCCTCGATGCCGGTGGCGACGGTGAGAATATTGGGATCGAAGATGATGTCTTCCGGGGGAAAGCCGACTTCGTCGACGAGGATGCGGTAGGCGCGCTGGCAGATGCGGATTTTGTCCTCGCGGGTGGCGGCCTGACCATTTTCGTCGAAGGCCATCACGACGGTGGCGGCTCCGTAGCGGAGGATGGCGCGGGCCTGTTCGCGGAATTTGTCCTCGCCTTCCTTGAGGGAGATGGAATTGACGATCCCCTTGCCCTGGAGGCATTTGAGACCGGCCTCGATGACCGACCACTTCGAGGAATCGATCATGATGGGGACCTTGGCGATTTCCGGTTCCGCCTGGATCAGGAGGAGGAACCTTGTCATCATGGCTTCCGAGTCGAGCAGGCCTTCATCGAAATTGATGTCGATGACATTGGCTCCGTTTTCGACCTGCTGGCGGGCGATGGCGAGGGCCTCGTCGAGGTTGCCTTCCTTGACGAGCCTCGCGAATTTCGGCGAGCCGGTGACGTTGGTTCGTTCCCCGATCATGAGGAAGTTCGAACCGGCGCGGAGGTTGTACGGCTGCGAGCCCGAGAGCTGCATTTCGTGTCTGGTTTCCGGGACGGTGCGCGGGGCGTGGCGGGCGACGGCGCGTGCGATGGCGGCGATGTGGTCCGGGGTATTGCCGCAGCAGCCTCCGGCGATGTTGAGAAGGCCATCGGCCGCGAACTGACCCATGAGGCGTTCCATGTCTTCCGGGAGGAAGGGAAAGCCGGTGGGTGACATGGGGTCGGGGAGACCGGCGTTGGGGTAGGCCGAGACGAACGTGTCGGCTTTGACCGAAAGCTCAGCGAGGTGGGGTCGGATTTCCTGCGGTCCGAGGGCGCAGTTGAAGCCGATGCTGAGCGGGTTGGCGTGGCGGATGGCGTTGAGAAAGGCTTCGCCGACCTGGCCTGAGATCATGGTTTCGCCTCCGTTGCCGACGGCGGCGGAGATCATGATGGGGAGGAGGCGGTCGTGTCCGTATTCCCGGTAGACGTCGTTGATGGCGGCGAGGGCTGCCTTGGCATTGAGGGTATCGAAGATGGTCTCGACCAGCAGGATATCGCTGCCGCCTTCGATGAGGGCGCGGATCTGGTGGCGGTAGGCGGCGACCGCCTGGTCGAACGTGATGCGGCGGAAGGCGAGGTCGTCCGGGTTGGGAAACTGGGAGAGCGAGACCGTCATCGGTCCGATGGCTCCGGCGACGTAGCGTTTCCGTCCGGTGCGGTCCGAGAATTCGTCAGCCCATTTCCGGCAGAGTCTGGCCGACTCGAAATTGATTTCCCATGCGAGGTCGTTGAGGAAGCGGTCTGCGAGGACGCGCTGGAAGTATTCCGGGTCCTTGCGTTCGTCGCTGCCAGCCGGAAAGAACTCGCTCTGGGCGAGGGAGGTGCCGGAGAAGGTATTGGTTTCGATGATATCGGCACCGGCTTCGAGGAAGCGGCGGTGGATGTCGCCGATGATGTCGGGCCGGGTCAGGTGGAGGACATCGCCATTGTTCTTGAGGTCCTTTTCTGCTGTGGCGAAGCGTGTTCCGCGGACATCGGATTCATGGAGACCGTAGCCGCGGATGGTGGTGCCCATGGCACCGTCGATGATCATGATGCGGCGGGCGAGTTCGGCGCGGAGATCGGATTCGCAGTTGGGGCGTGGCATGGGAAGACTACGGTGGCTCAGTGGAGGGACCGTGCAAGCCATAAATCAACGCATCAAGATATCTTGATGCGTCTTTCTCTGGAGCAGTGGGATCCTTGTTCGGGGCGCTTGCGGTGGGAGGGGGAGGGCGGGTAAAGGGTGGGGATGAAACGGATTTCTGCGCTGGCGGTCTGGCAGGTGGTTCTGGCCCTTGGCGGGGCGGGTGGGCTATCTGGAGAAAGCGGCGTGGAACCTGAACCGAAGCGGGCCGAGATGGAAACAAAGAAGCGACCAGCGAATCGGCTGAGCCGGGAGAAATCGCCGTATCTGCTGCAGCATCAGTACAATCCGGTGGACTGGCATCCGTGGGGGGAGGAAGCCTTCGAGAAGGCCCGGCGCGAGAACAAGCCCGTGCTGCTGAGCATTGGTTACAGCACGTGTCACTGGTGTCACGTGATGGAGCGGGAGAGTTTTGAGAGTGATGAAGTGGCGGCGGTGCTGAACGAACAGTATGTGGCCATCAAGCTCGACCGGGAGGAGCGTCCTGACATTGATCACATTTACATGACGGCGATGCAGGCGCTCGGGTTGGGAGGTGGATGGCCTTTGAATGTGTTTCTGACGCCTGACCGGAAGCCGTTTTTCGGGGGGACCTATTTTCCGAAGGAGCGGTTTGTGGCGGCCCTGCGGCATGTGGACAAGCTGTGGCGGGAGAACCGGGAGGAGCTGACGGCGGATGCGGACAAACTGACGCAGGCCCTGCAGGAGCACATGGCCGGGCAGAAGGCGCCGGAGGGGAGCGAGCCCCTTGCGAAGGAGATTCCGGTGCAGGCGGCGCGGGCATTTACGTCGATTTACGATGCGGAGCATGGCGGCTGGGGCCGGGCCCCGAAGTTTCCGCAGCCGCAGGTGCCGGGTCTGCTGCTGCTGGCCGGTCGGCTGGGCGGGGAACCGGTGATGGTGCAGCAGGTACTCGAGACGTGCCGGAAGATGGCGGCCGGGGGGATGTTTGATCAGGTGGGGGGAGGGTTTGCGCGGTATTCGGTCGATGCGCAGTGGCTGGTGCCGCATTTTGAGAAGATGCTGTACGACAATGCGCAGCTGATGGAATTGTATCTGGATGCGGGGTTGGTGTCCGGGGAGGAGGAATTCCACGGGGTGGTGCGGCGGGTGGCCGGATATGTGCGGCGGGACATGACGCATGCGGAGGGCGGCTGGTATTCCGCGGAGGACGCCGACAGCGAGGGCCACGAGGGGAAATTCCACTGCTGGAGCGAAGAGGAATTCCGGCGTGTGGTGGGAGCGGAAGATGCCGACTGGGCCGTGGGCGTGTTCGGAGTGACGGCGAAGGGCAACTTCGTGGATCACAGTCATCCCGAGCCGCTGGCAGGGCAGAATGTGCTCAGCTGGAAACCGGTGAAGGCTGCGCGGGGCGAAGAGGCCACGAGATTGGCCCGGGTGCAGGCGGCGCTGCAGGCGGCCCGGGTCAAGCGGGTGCGGCCGCACCTTGATGACAAGGTTCTGACCTCATGGAACGGGTTGATGCTGGCGGCGATGGCGCGTGCCGGGGTGGTGCTGGGGGATGCTGATCTGCTCAAGGCAGCGCAGGCGAATTTTGCCTTTGTGCGGGGGCAGCTCTGGGATGCGGGCAGTGCCACGCTGTATCATCGCTGGCGCGATGGCGGCCGGGACGAGGCGCAGTTGCTGAGTGCGTATGCGTTCTATCTGCATGGGTTGGTGGAGCTGTATCAGGCGACCCTTGGAGAAGAGGTACTTGGTTTTGCGGTATCGCTCGCCGAGAGCATGATCCGGAAGTTCGGCGATGCACGGGAGGGAGGATTTTTCACGAGTGCGGGAGGTAAGGATCTGCTGTTCCGGGCGAAGGATGATCATGATGGGGCCGAGCCGTCCGGGAATGCCATGGCGGTTTACGGATTGCTGCGGCTGGCGGCGATCACGGAGCGGGCGGATTTCCGCAAGGCGGCGGACGATGCCCTGCGTTTTTTCCGGCCGCGTCTTGTGGACAGTCCGCAGTCGATGCCATTGATGCTGAAGGCAGCGGCCTTTGCGGCGCGCGAGCCGTTCCGGGTGGTGGTGGCCGGGGAGGTTGGCGGCGGGGATGGCCGACGGTTGCTGGCGGCGGCTCACCGGGTGTATCAGCCCTTCCGGGTGGTGCTCGGCACGGCTGGTCCGGTGGAACCGTTTGCGAAGACTCTGCCGGCGCGGGATGGGAAAGCGACGGCGTATGTGTGCTCCGGGAAGGCCTGTCGGCCGCCGACGGGAGAGCCAGGGGATGTGACGGAGTCGCTCACGGCCCTTGTGCCGTAGCACGGCGCGGCAAACAAATCCGCCGCAGCCGGACGGTGAGTCGCGGACTGCGGCGGGGGAGTAGAGTTCCGTTCGCTGCGGGCGGGTGGAGGAGACTTGGGGCGGCTCAGGCCTCCTCTTTGCCGTCTTCCCTGCGCTCGTCTTCCTTCGTTTCCCCGTGGTGATCCTCCTTGGATTCCTTTTCTTTCTTCTCCTCTTTTTTGTCGTGCTTGCTGCTGTGTTCCGCGTGGTCGCCGTGGGAATCTTTGGGTTTCCCCTTCGTTTTCTCGCGGCGTGGTTTTTCCGGTTTGGCGGGTGCCGCTGGTTTCTTCTTCAGTTGGGGATGAGGAAGGGGATTGCCGTGCACTTTTTCCATGCGGGCGCGGAGGCGGGCCTCAGGAACGGGGTGGTTCTGCATGGCGCTGCGGCGGGCCTCCATGATTCTGCGGAGCGTGTCGCGGCGTTGGTCGATCCGGGGGGCTTGCGTCCGGGAGGGCGACTGAGCGCGCAGGCGGCGGACTTCGGTGCGGAGTTCGTTCAGTTCGCGCTGGAGGGCATCGACGCGGGCGGCGAGGTCGGCGTTCGGGCGGACCGGGGCCTGCGCGTTGCGGTGAGCTTGTCTGTGGGGCAGTGCCTGCGGTTGGTGGGCAGGCGGCGGGGGGGTGCCGTGGGGTGGGCCGTCGGCGTGCGGTGGCGGTGGCTGCTGGGCCTGCGCCATGGTGGCGAGGGCCGCGAAGAGCGGGAGGAATCGTTTCATGATGAGATGGAGTTGTGCTGGGTGTGACAACTCAACAAGCGCTCCGGTTCCGCCAAACTGCGTCCGTTTCTGCGTAGGGGCAGTGGGTCCGTGGGTCAGAGAGGCGGCGGGGCGTCGAGGATTTCGAGCTCCGGGTTCCGTTCGCTGAAGAAGCGGAGCGGCCATTCCGAGGCGAGGAGGACGACAGGCCGGTCGTTGCTGTCGCGGGCTACGGTGGCGTCGCTGGTGCCATTGACGTCGGCGTCCGTGAGTGCGCCCCCGTCCTTGCGGCGGAGCCAGCGGATGTGGTTCCACGGGGCGGTTTCGAGTCGGGATTCCGCGTTGTATTCGGCGAGGAGGCGGTGCTGGACGACCTCGAACTGGAGGGGGCCGACGGCACCGAGGAGGGGAATGCGCTGGGCTGCGTGTGGCTGCGTGAATTGCTGGATGACCCCCTCTTCGAGGAGTTGATCGAGGCCTTCGCGGAAGCGTTTGGCGTGGGAAATGGCCGATGAGTGGAGCCATGCGAAGCATTCCGGGGCAAAGCGCGGCAGTTCCGCGAAGCGGCGGTCCGGCTTTTCCGAGAGGGTATCGCCGATGGCGATGGGGAAGTTGCCGACGATGCCGACGACATCGCCGGCGAAGGCTTCGTCGACCGTTTCGCGGTCGCGGCCGAAGAGCCGCTGGGAATTGGCGAGGCGGACCTTCTGACCGGTGCGGGTATTGATGACCTGCATATCGCGCTGGAACACGCCGGACACGATGCGCAGGAAGAAGATGCGGTCGCGGTGCCGCGGGTCCATGTTCGCCTGGATCTTGAAGACGAAGGCCGAGAATGCCGGGTCGTCCGGTGCCACGGGTGTTCCCTGCGACAGGCGGGGGCCGGGCGGCGGCGCCATTTCGAGAAAGGCGTCGAGGAGGAGCTGGACACCGAAATTGTTGGCAGCCGAGCCGAAGAAGACGGGTGTCAGATCCCCGCGCAGGACCCTGGCGTGGTCGTAGGCGGCACCCGCGGCATCGAGCATTTCGAGTTGTTCCGTGGCCGAGGCGAGGTCGGCTGGTTCCACGTGATCGCGCACAAAGGCATCGGCGAGACCCCCGACCTTTTCGGGCACGCGGTAGGCACCTCCGGCGGTGCGTTCGAAGAGGTGAACAGAAGAAGCGCGGCGGTCATAGACTCCGCGGAAGTGGGTACCCATGCCGAGCGGCCAGTTCATGGCGCAGGCAGCGATGCCGAGGACGCTTTCCAGTTCGTCCATGAGGTCGAGGGGATCGCGGGCCGGGCGGTCCAGTTTGTTCATGAACGTGAAGATGGGGACGCCGCGGCGGCGGCAGACTTCGAAGAGCTTGCGGGTCTGGCTTTCGATGCCCTTGCCGGCGTCGATGACCATGACGGCGGCATCGACAGCGGTGAGCACGCGGTAGGTATCCTCCGAGAAGTCGCGGTGACCGGGAGTGTCGAGGAGATTGATGACGCAGCCGTGGTACTCGAACTGGAGAACGGTGGAGCTGATGGAGATGCCGCGTTGTTTCTCCATTTCCATCCAGTCCGAGGCAGTGGAGCGCTGATTCTTGCGTGCGGTGACCGATCCTGCGAGGTTGAGGGCTCCGCCGAAGAGGAGAAATTTCTCAGTGAGAGTGGTTTTGCCGGCGTCCGGGTGGGAGATGATGGCGAAGGTGCGGCGGCGCTGGATGGCGTTCGAGGGATTCATCGGAAAACGGAGTCCGGACGGCAGGATCCGGGGGAAGGATTCTCATTCATGGGACGGCCGGGCTGCACAAGCTGGAAAAGGGTCGGCACACGACGGTTGTTCCCTTTGCGGCCGCTGGAAGCCTTCGCTTCAGGCGGAGGTATTGGGAGCCGGCAGAAAGGCAGGCTTTCTGGAAAGGGTGATGAAGGGGGGGCGGAGGTAGATGGGCTCCGGGGGAATGTCCGCGAGGGCGTCCAGTTCTTCCGTGGTGAGGCTGGCGGCGCGTTGGGCGACGATGTCGGCGCGGGGCCACGAGGGGGTGGCTTCGCAGAAGGGCGGGCTGGCGTCGTCCGGGGTGTAGATGCGGCAGAAGGAACGGGCCGCGAGGCTGGCGATTTCCTCCGGAGAGCCGACCACGGGCGGGCCGGCGAGGCGGCCACGCTGGACCTCAGCCCACCACCACGATCCGCGGCGGGCGTCGCCGCAGACGGCGTAGCGTTCCTCTGCGGCGGCGTGGACGAGGGCGCAGGCCGAGGGGATGGGGACGACGGGCACGTGGCGCGCCATGGAGATTCCGATGGCGGCGGAGAGGCTGATGCGGATGCCGGTATAGCTGCCGGGACCGATGCCAACGGCGATCATTTCGAGTTCCGTGGCTGATGCGAGCAGAGAGGCGAGGACCGGGAAGAGGGAGGCGTGGTGGGTGCGGTCCGCATCGAAGCGTTCGAGATGGCCCTGGGAGCAATCGTGCCAGAGGGCGAGGGATCCTCTGGGGCTGGAGGTTTCGAGGGCAAGGATGTGCATGTCGGGCGGAAGGGGCGGGCGGTCGAGGTCAGAGAGAATCGAGGAAGCGCAGCAGGAGCCTGCGTTCCCCGCTGGAGAGCCGGGCGAAGGCGTCGCGGGAGTCGGTGGCTTCGCCGCCGTGCCAGAGGATGGCTTCCTCCGGCGAGCGGGCGCGGCCGTCGTGGAGGTAGAAAGTGTTGCCGTTGACTGCTTGATTGAGGCCGAGGCCCCACAGTGGCGGGGTGCGCCATTCGCTTCCGGAGGCTTCGCCATCGGGTCGGCCGTCGGCCAGTTCCGGTCCCATGTCGTGGAGGAGGAGATTGGTGAAGGGCTGAATGGACTGGCGGTTCAGTTCCCGGATCGGGTGGGATGTGCCGGTCGTGATGCTGGGGGTATGGCAATCATGGCAGCGGACCGCGCGGAAGAGTGCGGCTCCGCGGACGATGGCGGGGTCATTGACGGAACGTCTGGCGGGCACAGCGAGAGTCTGGACGTAGGTGACGACGCGGTCGAAGATGCGGGCGCTGACTTCCGGGGAGCCGCCGGAGGGGACTGATGCGAAGCGTGTGCGCTGGGCGTCGGTGATTGCTTCGCTGGGATGAAGCGGCGTCGTGAGGCCCATGTCGCCGAGGAAGGCGTCGGAGGTCTGCTGGCGCAGGGACGGTTGATTGGCCTTCCAGCCAAAGCGGCCGGGAACCGCGGTGCCACGTTCCTGATCCCACACCAGGTTGAGTCGGCCGGAGACTCCGTCGCGGTTGTGGTCATCCGGGTCGGCGAGGGCCTTGAGGGTTTCGGGGTCGATGGCTTCGAGGAGTCCGCTGCCGTAGACACCGGGAGCGAGGCGGAGACCCATGAGAAGGTCCGGTCCTGGTGTGCCATCGCGCCAGTTGGCGAGAGAGATGCGTGGTTTGCGGAGTGGTGCGGTGGAGCCGTCCGGGTAGGTGAAGGTGGATGCTACCCAAGCAACGGTGGCGTCGGCTTCCGGTTGTGATCCAGGGAGTGCGCGCGGGGCGAGTTGACCGCCATAGGTGGGATGGGGGATGGGAGGGCCGTGTGGTCCGGTTCCGGGGATGCTGAGGCGGAGGAGCAGTCCCGTCATCATTTCGTCCGGTCCGGCGGGCGGTGCGCCGCGACCGTCGCGTGTGTGGCAACCCGAGCAGGAACGGGCATGAAACAGCGGGCCGAGGCCGTCGCGCGCTTCGGTGGAAGCAGGGGCTGCGACCCAGTTTTCATTGAAGAAGGCATTTCCGACCACGAATTCGCGACGGCGTTCTCGCGAGAGGTGCGCGAGGGAAAGGGAGAAGGCGTCGTGGCCGTCATTGAAGACCGTGCCCTCGCCGCCCGACCATGCGGGGCCTCGCTCCGCTGCTGGTGCGGCAGCGGCAGCGAAGCAAAGAGCAGACAGAGTCCTGAACTTCATTACAGCCCGGCAACAAGCACCGGGAAAGGGCAGAAGTCCAGCGTGGCCCTCGCGGGAACTCTGCTGATCAGCGGAGAGCCTCCGGGCCCGCGAGTCGGAGGGCAGCCGCGGTGCCAGCGTCGCTGCCGGGCGGTTCCCGGTTCAGCGCCGCTCGATCACGATGAAGTTGATGGAGCGAACCCCGGCTGGCCTCTCACTGGCTTCGATGATTTCCCGGACGAAGTAGTTTCCCTTGGCCCATTTTGTGATGAGGAAGGGCATGATTTCGAGTTCGGCTCCGAAGGGATCCAGTTCGTTTGCTCCTTCGGGGGCATGGAGATTGGTGTGCTCGAGGATGCACAGGCCGCCGGGGCGGAGAGTGTTCATCCAGGTGTCGAGGCAGCTTTCGGGTGCGTAACTGTGATCGAAGGAATTGCTGTAGATGAAGTCGGTTTTCCCAGTCCACTCGGGATTGGGCTGATGGAAATCCCATTGGACGGTATGAGGGAAATCTTTCGCTGTCTCGGAAATCTCCGTCCCGATGACCTCGCAGCCGAGGTATTTGCGGAACCAGAGTTGCTCATTGCCCCGGCGGGTGCCATGACAGATGCCGAACTGCACAGGCTTGAGGTTTGCGGCGAGGTACTCCGAGAGAAGCTGGATATTGGCTTCGAGGACCCAGACCTGATTGATCTTTCTCTTGTTTCCTTCCTCCTGAATGCGCCGGTAACTATCATAATCGAAGGAGCCATCCGGCTTTTGGTATTGGAACAGGGTGAAGCTTGAAGAACGGGACGGCGGGCTCACGGCTTCGAGGCGGCGGATGTCGTAACCAAGTCTCCTTGCCGTGCTTTTGATGAGGTTCTTCATGGAGAAATCTGAGGGTGACGCGTGATCGCGGGGAGCGGGGCGTTTCGCGTTGTGCCCGGAATGGGTTGAGGATTGCCTCCGCCGACCGGTGCCTCGGTGAGGCTGTCACGGAATTCTGATTCGAGGTTCGTCACAGAGGGCTTCAAGTCAAGGGGCGGATTCCCTGAAATAGAGTGGCAAGAGTTTCTGCATCAATGCGGAAGGCATGAGGACGGTGACCGGAGGGGCATGGGCTGAGTGGTCATGAAGGGCCGACCGGGGTCGAGTTGTCCTGGTGATTAGCCTTCGATGTCCTCGGGTGGGATGTCGGGGATGCGGCAGCCGAGGGCGGAGGCGAGATGTTTGGCGTGGATGGCGACATCTTCCGCGGCGGTGATGAGGCCGAAGACGGTCTTGCGGCCCGGGGCCCATTGGCGGACGAGGTCATCGAGGTAGAGCACGAGTATTTCGGCGCAGCCGAGCAGGTACTGGCTGCGGCGTCTGGCGTGGGGAGCTGTCGAGAAGTCCGTCCATGGGTGGTTGCCCGGGCCATCGGCTGAGCGGTCCTGTCCCCAGAGGAGGAATTCGACGGCGTGCCAGCCGCAGGCGACATTTTTCTCGCCGTCGCGCTGATTGAGTTCGGCGATGAGCTGCGGGGAAAGGGAGGGAAATTCCTTTTCGCTGCCGACGATGCCTGGGTTGGAGGAATCACTGACCGGTTCGATCCAGCTTTCGTCGAGGGGCCAGGCATTGAGAAGCGGTTCCGGTCCGTCTCGCGCAGTCTTCAAGGCTCTCTTTCATCAGTCGTGGCTCCATGTGCCGCGCTGTCCTCATTCATGAGGCACCGATTATGCCCAACGTTTCCGGCCTCTCTACTCCCGGTGTCGTTTTCTGTAAGTCACTGCGGATCTGTCACTGCAGTCAGAAAAAGCTTGAAAGCGGGAAGGGGAGCTGGTAGGGTGCTCATTAGAGTGGGATTAATCGCGATGCCATGAAAAAGAGACCGAAGAAGGCGGGGACGTGGAGAGAATCGGGATCGAAGATACTGAGTGAGCCAGAGTGGGCGGCGGTTGCGGAGAGTCTTCATTTATCGAAGCGGCACATGGAGGTGGTGAAGGCGGTATTTGACAATAAAAAGGAGACGGCGATAGGGGATGACCTGGGGATTTCGCAGCATACGGTGCATACGCATCTGGATAGGGTGTACGAGAAGCTTGGTGTGGGCAACCGACAGGAGTTGGTGCAGTCGATTATCGGTGAATTTCTGGATCTGACGGCGGATCCCGGGAGTGAGATGCCGCCTATCTGCAGGTGTTTTGGGAGTGATCAGTGTCCATTGCGGGGGTGTGCGATTGCGGGGCGGGGCTGCGCTTCGACGTGAGGGGTGTGCTGAGGTGAAAGGCTGTCTGTTTACGGGAGTGGCGGAACAGGCTGGTTGGCGTTGTCCCCGTTACGGGTGACGCCTGAGCGGGCGACGCCTGAGTGGGCGACTGTGCAGGATTGAGGAAATGGGGCACAAGCGGGCGTGCTGGATAGGACAGGCATGATGCGCTGGCGATTGCTCTGGTGCGGAGGTGCTGAGTGTCCGGCATTAAACAAACCAAATGAAACTTATGAAATGCTATCTTGAACGAGTCTTCATGGGTGCAGTGCTGGCGGCGACATGCCTGCCGTCGCATGCTGCTACCATCACGTCGGTGGTGCTGACGGGGCCGTCGACGATCTATTGCTGTGAAGGTATCGGCGGGTCTGCAAATTACACGCTGACGATTAATGTCACTGGAACTACGCAGCCGAGTGACGCGTTCTGGCAGTGGGGGATATTTGACGAGGACACGTGGCTTGACCCTGACGATACGCTGATCGGTTATCAGCCCATTACGATTGAGAACCAGCTTGGGCCGGGTGACACGTTCAGCATGGTTCGGAACTTCACGCTGAATTGTGATGCGAACTGCAATATAACGGGGTCAGGGGGGACATCGGGGGAGAATACCGCGGAGGTATTCGGATATCTGATCGGAGTGGGTGGGGGGCCCGTGAAGTCAAACGTTCTGAGTGTGACGTGCCTGGCGGCGCCGACGCCGTGTCCTGAAGCGGCGACGGTGCTTCCGGGCTTTTTGTTTCTGACTGGATGTTCGCTGGTGAGGCGGCGTGGGAAGCGACAGCGCTGAAGTGGTGGTAGCCTGAACACGGGGTGACGCCTCGCGTTTGGCCTGCCGATGGAGACTGGGGAGCATGGGGTGGAATGGCCCCATGCTTCCCGGAATCCTTTTATAATCTGGAAGCGCCCGGGAGTGGGTGTGGTGGGGTGTGTGTTAGCCTTCGATGTCCTCGGGTGGGACGTCGGGGATGCGGCAGCCGAGGGCGGAGGCGAGATGTTTGGCGTGGATGGCGACATCTTCCGCGGCGGTGATGAGGCCGAAGACGGTCTTGCGGCCCGGGGCATCGTCGGGGCCCCTGATGGCGTTATCGAAGGGCGGGGGGATGGCGCGGGCGCGTTGCGTCAGGGTGGTGATGGCCTTATCGAGGTTGGCCGCGAGTTCCGGCTGGAGAGTGGCGGCGAGGTCACGGAGGCCTTTGCCGGTGATGGCATCTCCGGAGGACGGGGAGTACTGGCCGGACCATGCATTGCTGATGGCGTCGGCATTGGCGATGAGATCGAGGTGGGTGGTGTCGCTGAAGCAGGACTGTTCGTCTTCCTGTTCCATGGTATCGAAGGCGACCTGGAGACGTTCGCCGGCGAGTTCCGTTCCGCTGAGGAAGATGATGCCCATGAGGATGCGTTCGAGGGAGCCGGTGACATCTTCCTCGAAGACGGCGCGGTAGTTGCCGAGCTGGCCCGGGGCCCATTGGCGGACGAGGTCATCGAGGTAGAGCACGAGTATTTCGGCGCAGCCGAGCAGGTACTGGCTGCGGCGTCTGGCGTGGGGAGCTGTCGCGAAGTCCGTCCATGGGCGGTTGCCCGGGCCATCGGCTGAGCGGTCCTGTCCCCAGAGGAGGAATTCGATGGCGTGCCAGCCGCAGGCGACATTTTTCTCGCCGTCGCGCTGATTGAGTTCGGCGATGAGCTGCGGGGAAAGGGAGGGAAATTCCTTTTCGCTGCCGACGATGCCTGGGTTGGAGGAACCACTGACCGGTTCGATCCAGCTTTCGTCGAGGGGCCAGGCATTGAGAAGCGGTTCCGGTCCGTCGGCGTCGTCGATGGGGCCTGCGTAGTAGCGGTAGACTTCCGAGAGGCCGTAGGGTCGGCGGGCGGCGGTCCATGCGGTGCGTGCCGCGGCGAGGGTTGTTTCGCCGGGGTTGGCGACGAGTGCGGCGACGGCCGAGCGCAGCGCTTTGGCTCCGGCAAGGCAATCCGCGTAGTTGGCGTGGACGATGCGGGCGTAGGTGAGAACGGTAGCGCGCCGCAGTGCTTCGGCCGGGGCCGCTGCTGGAGGAGTGGCCCCGGTGGTCAGCGCGGCGGAGGAAAGAAGGCAGAGCAGGGCGCGGCGTTTCATGGGAGGCGTTTCAGAGAGGCAACGGACCCCTGCGGGCGGGCCTGTCAAAGGGGCTCGCGGAGGCAGAGGATTTCGCCTGGCGTGGTGCCGGGGCATGGAGCATGGTCGGAATCATGAAATGTGTGCTCTTGTTGCTGTGTGCTGGGCTTCAGGCTGCATGGGCTGAGCTGCCGTCGCCAGGGGAGCATGTGCGGCGGGTTGAGTGGGAAGGGAAGCAACGTAGTTACCTGCTGCACGTTCCTGCGGGTCTGTCCGCTGGAAAGCCGGTGCCGGTGGTGCTCGTGCTCCATGGAGCCGGGATGAATGGGAAGCTGATGGTTTCCTTCAGCGGAATGAATGCCGAGGCCGAGCGTTCCGGATTTGTGGCTGTGTATCCGAATGGGACAGGGGCGCTCGGGACATTTCTGACATGGAATTCCGGAGGTGTGCCCGGAAGCAATGGCAGCGGCAAGCCTGACGATGTGGGGTTTCTGCGGCTGGTGCTGGATGATCTGGAATCGCAGCTCCCGGTGGACCGCCGGAGGGTGCATGCGGCGGGTTTGTCGAATGGGGGAATGATGGTGTACAAGCTGGCTGCGGAGATGTCCGACCGGATTGCCTCCGTGGCGGCGGTGGCCGGGACCATGACGACGGCGGGTCCTGCGCCGCTGCGGCCCGTGCCGGTGCTTCATGTGCATGGAACAGCGGATCGCATCGTGCCCTACCGTGGGTCGGGTCGGGCGGGGCCCCGGGCCGTGGGTTTCCGGTCGGTCGAGGAGACGGTGCGGACGTGGGCGCAGCTCAATGGTTGTGCGGCGGATGCGGTGCGCGAGGAACTGGCGGATGTTCATCCGGAAGACGGGACGCGGGTGACGCGGCATGTCTGGGGACCGGGTCAGGCTGGTGCGGAAGTGGTGCTGCTGCAGGTGAGTGGCGGCGGGCACACCTGGCCGGGTCAGTTGCCGACGGTGACATTCATCGGGAAATCGACCCGGGACATTGATGGGAACGCGGTGATCTGGGAATTCTTCCGGAGGCATCCCCTGCCGGAGGCGTTTCGGGCCGTCACTGGCGGCGCTCAGCGGTAGATCACAACGAGGATCGCGAGGGCCTCCTGCGGGCCCTCGTTGATGATCGCGTGGGAAATGTCTGCGCGGTAGTTGGCCGAGTCGCCGGCGTGGAGGGCATCCGAGTCGTCTCCGCTTTCGACGCGGACCGATCCCTTCACTACCGTGAGGTATTCGCGGGTTCGAGCGAAGTGCGGGGCGCTGCGGAGAGCGCCGCCCGGTTCGAGTTGGAGTTCGTAGAGTTCGACATCCTTCTCGAGGTTGAGCGGACTGAGGGTGCGGAGGCGGCAGAGGTCGTCCGATCGGTAGTGGTAGGCGCGGTCGTCGTGGCGGATGACCTGAACGGTGGCCGAGGCACCGGGGGCATCGACGAGTTCAGCGAGTGGCATGCCGAAGGCCTGGGCGATGCGAAGGGTGACGGCGAGGGTGGGGTTGGCCTGTTCCCTTTCGATCTGGGAGATCATCGAGCGGCTGACGCCGCTGCGGCTGGCGAGGGTTTCGAGCGACCAGTTGCGTTCGCTGCGCAGTTGGCGCAGGCGGCGGCCGAAGCGGCGCGAGATCATGTCCGCGGGGCGTGCGGGATCGTCAGGTTCCGGGCGCTTGGCGGGCATGGGCGAGGGTGGGTTGGCAGGTTAGGCCGGCAGGGGAGGGAGCCCGAGGCTGGTGCGGAGCAAACTGGCGCGGTTGAGGGCGGCGCTGATGGAATCGCCGAGGACCGTGAAGTGGCCCATTTTGCGGCCGGGTTTGGCGAGGCGTTTTCCGTAGAGATGGAGGAAGCAGGCTGGGTCGGCGAGGACCTGGGACCAGTCCGGGTGCTTTTCGGGGGCGGGCCAGATATCGCCGAGGAGATTGACCATGACGGCGGGGGTGTGCTGGTGCGGGATACCCGGGGCGAAGCCGCAGACCGTGCGGATCTGCTGCTGGAACTGGCTGGTGATGCAGGAATCGAGGGTGTGGTGGCCTGAATTGTGGGGTCGTGGAGCAATTTCGTTGACGACGATGGCACCGGAGGTGGTGAGGAACATTTCCACGGCGATGGTGCCGATGTAATCGAGGGCATCGGCGACGCTGGCGGCCAGGTCGGTGGCAGCTTTGGCAGTGGCGGGGTCGATGCGGGCCGGGGATATCGTGACGTCGAGGATGTGGTTGCGGTGAATGTTCTCCGCGACGGGGAAAGCGGCTAGCGAGCCCGAGGTGGAGCGGGCGCAGACGACCGAGATTTCCGCGGTGAAATCGACCCATTTTTCCAGAACACCGCGGCCGGTGCCGAGGTTCTGCCAGGCGGTGGCGAGGTCCGAGGTGGCGGTGATTTTCTGCTGGCCCTTGCCGTCGTATCCGAAGTCGGCCGTCTTGAGGACGCAGGGAGTGCCAATGCGGTGGACCGCGTCGGCGAGGCTGGCGGGGTCGGTGACGATGGCGAAGTCCGCGTGAGGGAAATGGTGTTTGCGGAGGAAGAGTTTCTCGCGTTCGCGGTTCTGGCAGGTGGTGACGGCGGAGCGCGAGGGATGGAGGCGGGAGCGGCTTTCGATGTGTTCGAGGAAGGCGCTGGGAATGTTTTCAAATTCGACAGTCACGACACCGACGTCTCTGAGGAAGAGGCTGCGGGCATCTTCGTCGAAGTAGCTGGCATTGATTTCGGTGTCGGCGAACTGACCAGCCGGGGAACCATTGGGTTCGTCCGTGAAGATGGTGACGCGGTAGCCGGCGCGGCGGGCTTCGCGTGCGGCCATGCGTCCGAGTTGGCCGCCGCCGACGATGCCGAGGGTCTGCCCTGGGAGAAGTGGGCCTTTGGTGCGCCTCATTCTGGGAGCTGAGACTGGGATTCGATGACTTTTTCCGTCTGGAGATCGCGGAAGGCGATGAGTTCCGTGGCGAGTTCGCGGCTGTGGAGCGCAAGGATGGAGACGGCGAAGAGGGCGGCGTTGACGGCTCCGGCCTTTCCGATTGCGAAGGTGGCGACGGGCACGCCGCCGGGCATCTGGACGATGCTGAGGAGGCTGTCCATGCCTTTGAGGGCCTTGCTTTCGACGGGCACGCCGAGAACGGGGAGATCGGTGAGGCTGGCGGTCATGCCGGGGAGGTGGGCGGCTCCGCCGGCACCGGCGATGATGACACGGAGGCCCCGCTTTCGGGCGGAGGAGGCGTAGGAATAGAGCAGCTGGGGTGTGCGGTGGGCACTGACCACTTTGGTTTCAAAGGGGACGCCGAAGTCGGCGAGCAGTTTGGCTGCGTTTTCCATGGTTTCCCAGTCCGAGATGCTGCCCATGATGATGCCCACGAGGGGAGGGCCCTTGGGTTTGGCTGTGGGTTTGGCCGTGGGTTTGGCCGTGGGTTTGGCCGTGGGTTTGGCCGTCGCCCGTGGGCTGGGGGATGGTTTGGCCGCCTTGGCGGTGGTCTTTGCGGGTGATTTGGCGGGCATGCTGGTCTGGAGGAGGCTGAGGGTGGTCGTTGGGTCGGGATGACAGGTGGGTCCGGGTGGTGGCGGCGTCAAGGGAGGGGCGGTTTGACGGCTGCGTAGACCGAAGCGATCCCGAGGCTCAGTGGGGTGGCTGACGGTTCGGAAAAGCCGCAGGAGGAAAGCAGCCGGCACATGGCGCTGCCGCTGGGAAACTGCTGGATGGAGCCTGCGAGGTACTGGTAGGCATGCTGCTGCCCGGTGAGGAGACCGGCGATGCGTGGCAGGACGTGATTAAGGTAGGCAGCGTAGAGGGGGCGGATGACGGGCAGGGTGGGGAGGGAAAAATCGAGAATAACGAGGTGGCCCCTGGGTTTGAGGACGCGGAGCATGCTGCTGAGCGCATCGGGCCAGGAGGCCATG
>JBIICE010000154.1:0-9932 GCA_044239025.1 Verrucomicrobiales bacterium | reverse complement strand
GACACGGCGAACTGTTCTTCATCAACACGGTCAATGGTCACCTCTGGCATATGATTCCCGGTGCGCATTTCCGGGAATCTTTCGGCGCGGATCCCAACCCGCTCGTCTTCCACCGGCTCGACATGCATGCGGATCATTGGCACTTCGATACGGGCAAAGGCTGGCAGAAATCACGCGACGGCAGCGCCTCTGACCTCGGCGGCGGTCATGCCCACGTCGGCATGATGATCGCTCAGGGAACCAGCTGGCCGGAATGGTCCGAAGGCCGGCTCCTCACCTTCAATCTCCACGGCCGACGTCTCAACGTGGAACGGATCGAACGCCACGGCAGCGGATTCCTCGCCCGCCATGAACCGGATATCGCTCACGCCGCCGATCCCTGGTTCCGCGGCATGGACCTTTCCACCGGTCCCGATGGTCATGTCTATGTCATCGACTGGAGCGACACGGGGGAATGCCACGACCACAGCGGTGTTCACCGCAGCAGTGGTCGGATCTACCGGATTGCCGGGCCGCGGAAGGGCGGAGACCGGACGCTGTCTCCGCCATCGCCCATGGATGGCGTGCCCCTGGCCCGGATGCTGGAGGATCCCAATCCATGGCACTTCCGGCAATTCCTCGCTGGCATGAAACGCCAGCCGGAACCGGTCCCCATCTTCAAGGCTTCTCTTGACGGTGCCGCGCCGACTTTCGTCCGGCTCCGCGCCCTCTGGTGCCTTCATGCCTCGGGACACGCCGATGTCGACCTCCTGAATCCGTTGCTCTCGGATCGGGAGGAAGCGCTGCGGGTCTGGGCGATCCGCCTCCTGAGCGATGCCTGGCCCCTCGACGATGCCGCAGGCCGCTCCCGCGCCAGCCGGCCGACGCCGGATTCCCTCGGAGCAAGGTTTCTCGACATGGCGCGGCAGGACGAATCGGCCATGGTCCGCCTTGCGCTCGCTTCGCTGCTGCAGCGGCTGCCGCTGTCGGAACGTCCGGCGCTCGCAAGGGCGCTCATGTCCCACGGAAAGGACGCGGCCGACCACAATCTTCCAGCCATGGTCTGGTGCGCGCTGACACCCCTCGTCTCCGGCAATCCCATGGCGCTCGCCGGACTTGCCGACGGTCCGCTCTGGCCTCCGGTCGCGGAATGGCTGGCGCGCGCGCTGCTTCAGTCATCCACTGGAACACACAAGGCTCTCGACGCCTTCCTCGGCACGGCGCGCAGAGCGGACGCCCCTGTCCGCCGCGCCATCGTCGCCGGCATGGCCGCGGGTTCGCGCGGATGGCATCGCGCCCCCGAACCAGCCTCATGGAAGGAATTTGCGGCCACGCTGCTCGAAGACGCCACCGCGGCTCTGCCACTCCAGCAGCTCAGCGCTCTCTTCGGCTCCGGAATCTCCCCGGAGGAACTCGCCGCTGTCGCCCGCGACCGATCCCGCGAGGCCCACGTGCGCCGCGCCGCCTTCGAGTCGCTGCTCACGCTCGCTCCGCCTGCACTCCTGCAGATTTCCACCGGGCTGCTCGGAGACCGCGCCATCGATGACCTCGCCGTGCGCGGCTTGGCTCAGTCTTCCGGCGCGGCCGCGGCCCCGCCTCTGCTCTCCGGATTCAGCCGGCTCAGCCCCGCGGCGCAGGCCGCAGCGGTCGATGCCTTGGCATCCCGTGAATCGTCTTCGGCTGCCCTCCTCGATGCCATCGCGGCCCAGCGCATCCCGCGCCGCGCCGTCTCGGCCTTCCACGCCCGCCAGATCCTCGCCTTCGGAAATCCCGGGCTGAGCCGCCGCCTCGCGGACACATGGGGACGGCTGCGCGATTCCCCGGACGACCGCCGCCGTGCCGCCGACGACCTCATGGCGGCGCTCACGCAGGAACGTTTGGCGGGCGCCCGTCTTCCCCGGGGCCGTCAGCTCTTCCAGAGTCTCTGCGCTTCCTGTCACCGCCTCTACGGCGAAGGGGCGTCGGTCGGACCCGACCTCACGGGCTCGGGCCGCAGCCGCCTCGATTACCTCGTCCCGAACCTCATCGATCCCGCCGCAGAGGTCGCTGCCGACTTCCGGCTGCGGATCATCCGGAAGAAGGACGGCAGCCTGCTCAGTGGCATCGTGGCCTCGCGGAACGAACAAGCGATCACGCTGCGGCAACTCACCGGAGAAACGGTCGTCGTTCCCGCGGACGTCGCCGCGGAGGATGTCTCGGACGATTCCCTCATGCCGGCCGGCCTGCTCGACGCGCTGTCTCCGGATGAGGTGCGCGACCTCATCGGCTATCTCATGCATCCGGAACAGGTGCCGCTGCCGGAGTGAGCGGGCACGGATTTTCCTTTGCAGCAGACGTCCTGACAGGTATCTGCGGCCCCTTTTCATGATGCGCGCCTTTCTCCTCGGAGCCGGTCTCGGAACCCGCCTGCGTCCTCTCACGCTGCACCTTCCCAAACCGCTCATTCCCTTCCGCAATGAGCCACTGCTCGACTGCGCGTTCGGACACCTCGCCGCCGTGGGAGTCAGTGAATTCGTCATCAATACCCACCACCTCCCGGAAGCGTACCCGACGGCCTACCCGGATTCCCAATGGCACGGACGCCCCATCCATTTCCGCCACGAACCGGTCGTTCTCGAAACCGGTGGCGGCCTCGCCAATGTCCGCGACCTCCTCGACGGCACGGAATCGTTCTTCGTCTACAATGGCGATGTCCTCACGGACCTGCCGCTGGCCCCGGCCCTGCAGCACCACCGAACTGCCGGAAATCTCGTCACGCTCATCCTGCGCAGCTCCGGCCCGGTCCGCAATGTCGCCATGGACCAGGCCACAGGCCGCATCGTCGACGTCCGCAATGCCCTCGGCACGAACCACCCTGACCTCTTTCAATTCACAGGCCTCTACCTCGTGCACCCGGAATTCTTCCGCTGGTTGCCTGCGGCCGGCACGGTCGAAAGCGTCGTGCACGCATGGCTCCGCGCCATCGACTCCGGCGCTCCCCTCGGCGGATTCGTCGCCGATGAGGGTCACTGGCTCGACCTCGGCGACCGCGCCAGCTACCTCGCGGCCCACCGCCTCTCCGATGCCTTCCCGGCATGGCAGACGAACCCCGAACCCATCAGCCGTATCCATCCCGAGGCCCGGGTCCACGCTTCCGCCATCATCGATCCCTCCAGCGCGGTCGCCGCCGAAGCCACCGTCGGATCGGGCGCGGATCTGCACAATACCGTCGTCTGGCGCGGCGGAATCGTGGCCCCGGGTGCCTGCCTGAGCCGCTGCGTGGTTCTGCCGGGCTCGGTGGCGCAAGGACACCACACGGACGCGGACCTCTGATCACCCCATCGCAGGATCCGCGAAAAATCCATGGCCGGAGGCGTTTTTCTCTGCTCCTGAATATGGTCTCATGAACCGCATGGTGCGACTTCTCGTCTGGGTAGCTGTTTCCTGTCTCGGGGTGCTGGCTGTCCTTGTTCCGGCTCTCCAGCGCGCTGAACCCGTCAATGCCCTCTGGCTGGTGGTCGCGGGAATCTGCGCCTTCGCCATTTCCTACCGTTTCTACAGCGCCTGGCTCATGGCCAAAGTCCTCACGCTGGACGACCGCCGCGCCCCGCCGGCCATCACGAAATCGGACGGACGCGACTACGTCCCCACGGCCAAATGGGTGGTCTTCGGTCACCACTTCGCGGCCATTGCCGGCCCCGGCCCGCTCGTCGGTCCAGTCCTCGCTGCCCAGTTCGGCTACCTCCCGGGCACGCTCTGGATCCTCATCGGAGCCACCCTCGGCGGCGGGGTCCACGACGCCGTCATCCTCTTCTCGTCCATGCGCCGCGATGGCAAATCGCTCGCCCGCATGCTCCGCGAGGAAATCAATCCCTTCATCGGACTCGTCGCCATGGTCAGTCTGCTCGTGATCATGACGATCATTCTCGCGGTCCTCGGACTGGTCGTGGTGAAGGCGCTCGCTCATAGCCCATGGGGCCTGTTCACCATCGCGGCGACCATTCCCCTGGCCATGGCCATGGGACTCGCCATCCGCAGCGGCCGCGTCAGTGTGACCACGGCAACGGTCGCGGGCGTCGCGGGTCTGCTCGCCTGCGTGGCCGGCGGCAATTACCTGACCCCGGAAATGAACGCCGCCCTCACATGGAGGCCGGAATCGCTCGGCTGGGCCATCATTCTCTACGGATTCGCAGCCAGTGTCCTCCCGGTCTGGCTCCTGCTCGCCCCGCGCGACTACCTCAGCACGTTCATGAAGCTGGGTACGGTGGGGGTTCTCGGCATCTTCATCATGGTGGTGGCCCCGCAACTCAAAATGCCGGCTGTCACGCAGTTCACGGACGGCAGCGGCTGGGTCGTGCCGGGCCCAGTCTTCCCGTTTGTCTGCATCACCATCGCCTGCGGAGCCATCTCCGGTTTCCATTCGCTCATCTCGTCGGGCACCACCCCGAAGCTCCTCATGCGCGAAAAGCACATCCGCCTCGTCGGCTACGGCAGCATGGTCACGGAAATGCTGGTCGCCCTCAGCGCCATCATCGCGGCCTGCGCTCTCGAACCAGGTCAGTACTTTGCCATCAACACCCCGGCAGACCCTCCCACTGTCGCGGTCCACCAGGCGGTCATCGACCGGGTTAATGCGGCGGGTTTCCCGGTCACGCTCGCGGAAATGCAGAATCTCGCGGCGGAAATGAAGGAACCAACGCTCATCGGGAAAACGGGGGGTGCTCCCACTTTCGCCGTGGGGATGGCCATGATGTTCCACAAGGTGTTTGGAGGCGCGAACATGCTGGGCCTCTGGTACCACTTTGCGATCATGTTCGAGGCGCTCTTCATTCTGACCACGCTCGATGCAGGCACGCGGGTGGGTCGCTTCATCCTCCAGGATCTGCTGGGACAGTTCTCCCCGGGCCTCGGCGATACCCGCAGCCTCGCAGGAAATGTCACGGCAAGCGCCCTCCTCGTGGCCGCATGGGGATACTTCCTCTACCAGGGAATCATCGACCCCTCCGGCATCGCCACCGCCCTCTGGCCCATCTTCGGCATCGCCAATCAGCTCCTCGCCGTGATCGCCTTCTGCCTCGGCACCACGGTCATCATCAAAATGGGCCGCGCCCGCTACGCATGGACCACAGGCGTGCCGCTGGTCTTCCTGCTCATCGTGACTTTCTCGGCGGGCTACCTCAAGATCTTCAGCCCCCGGGCCGCCGGATTCATCCCGGCCCTCCGCAACCTCGAAGCAAAGCTGGCCACGGCCACAGATGCGGCCGCCGCTGCGAAAATCGAGACGGCCATGCTCAACCTCCGCGTCGACATCGGCGTCACCATCTTCTTCCTCGTGGCGGTCATGGTGATCGTCACCGGCTGCGCCATCGAATGGTCCCGCCTTCTCTCGGGCCGCCGCTCCCCGGACCTCAAGGAAGCCCCTTTCACTCCGCTCCCTGATTCCCACGCTTCCTGAACCGGGCCCGCGCCCACTGCCGGGAGGAATTGCGCCGGGGATTTTTGCTGGCAGGCCGGACCGATAAGCCCCATGTTGTCGCCATGCACGAATCTCCGTCCCGCCGTCATCACGTGGTCCTGTTCGATGACGAGTGCCCCCTCTGCACCTTTCAGATGCGCATGCTGACGTGGCTGGACTGGGGCGGTCGGCTCCGCTTCGTCCCGGTCTCAAGCCCGGAAGCCCGGCAGATCGCTCCGCAGATCGGCCGCGAGGATCTCCTTGAGGCCATCCACTGCGTCGCCCTCGACGGGAAGATTCACCGGGGAGCCCGCTGCATCCGCTTCGTGGGGCTCCGGCTGCCGCTGCTCGTTCCGGTCGCTCTCTTCCTCTGGATCCCGGGAGTCATCTCCGTGGCGGAAGTCATCTACCGCTGGATCAGCCGGAACCGCCACCTCCTCGGCAGACTCTTCGGCTGCCGCGGGGCCTGCGCCATCATGCCGGCCCGCCACCGGGAGGGCGAGGCTGCCCCCGTTCTCCGCGATTCACCCAACGCCCCATGACTCCGCCGTACCACGGCCCGCTCGGCCGCCATCTGCTGGACCGACGCCACTTCCTCGGGCGCAGCGCCACCGCCCTCGGCGGCATTGCCCTCAGTAGCCTCCTCAGCCGCGACGGTCTGCTGGCCTCGGGCCCGCCCCGCATCGATCCCGCCAATCCCTTCGGTGCCCGTGACACGCATTTCCCTCCCAAGGCACGCAATGTCCTCATGATCTTCTGCGCGGGGGCCGTCAGCCAGCTGGAAACATGGGATTATAAACCGGAACTGATCCGGCAGGATGGTAAACCGCTCGCGGGAGGACCATCGGTCACTTTCCAGGGGCCCGCCGGCGAACTGGCACGACCGCAGTACGAATTCCGGCAGCGTGGCCAGACGGGCAAATGGGTGAGCGACCTCATCCCGCACCTCGCGGAACTCACGGACGACATCGCCTTCATTCACTCGCTCACCAGTAAATCCAACACGCACGGCCCCGCAGAGAATTTCCTGTCGAGTGGTTCGATCCTCGACGGGTTTCCGAGCATGGGCGCGTGGGTCACCTACGCGCTCGGCAGCGAGTGCGATGACCTTCCGGCCTTCGTGGCCATTCCGGACCCGCGCGGCGTGCCGCAGGCGGGCATGAACAACTGGGCTTCAGGATTTCTCCCCGCGGTCTTCCAGGGCACCACCATGAGCGCCAGTCAGCCGCTCCGTCACCTCGCCCCACCAGCGGGAACGTCCCCTGCGGACGACCGCGCCGCCCGCGCCCTCCTCACCCGGCTCAACGAGGAACACCTCGCCATGAACCCGGGCGACAGCCGCCTCGCCGCCCGCATCGCGTCGTACGAACTCGCGGCCCGCATGCAGCTCTCGGTCCCGGAAATCAATGACCTCAGCACCGAGCCGGCACATGTGCTCAAACTCTACGGAGCCGACGACACGGCCACGCCCCACAAGGCGGCCTTCGCCCGCAACTGCATCCTCGCCCGCCGCCTCATCGAACGCGGGGTCCGCTTCGTCCAGCTCTTCAATGGAGCCTACGCCAGCGGCGGAGAACTGAACTGGGATGGACATAACAAGCTCCGGGAACAGTACGACCGCCACGCGGCCATCCTCGACCAGCCGGCCGCTGCCCTCATCCATGACCTCCGCCAGCGCGGTCTGCTGGAGGACACTCTCGTGGTCTGGTGCACGGAATTCGGCCGCATGCCCATGTTTCAGAAGGGTTCCGCCGGACGCGATCACAACCCGGACGGCTTCACCTGCTGGCTCACGGGGGCCGGTGTCCGCCCGGGCGTCAGCCACGGCGTAACCGACGAACTCGGTCGCCGCGCCATCCAGCACATCCACCCGCTCTACGATTTCAGCGCCACCATTCTCCACCTGCTCGGACTCGATCACGAACGGCTCACTTTCGAACACAATGGCATCAGCCGCCGCCTCACGAATGTGGAAGGCGATGTCATCCGGGAGGTGCTCCTCTGATCCCGCCGAGCACGGCCTGAGCCGCATTTCCATAGGCGTCGCCCCCACCCAGAGCGTCCACAATGCCCCGCAGCTCGCCTGTCAGTTTCCCACGCGCCTCCGCGTCGCCATGAAGCCTCTCCAGCTCGGCGGCAATCACCGACCCCCGGCAGTCGCCCTGAATCAGTTCCTTCACGACCTCCCGACCGGCCAGAATGTTGACAATGCCGAGCCACGGAACCTGTATCAGCGCCCGGCCCACCGCATACGTGCCGGCATTCACCCGGTAGATCAGGCAGTAGGGCATTTCATGAATGGCGGCTTCAAGGGTCGCGGTCCCGCTCGCCACGGCCCCGCATGACGCCCGCTGCATCAGTTCCTGCATTGTCCCTGTCTCGATCGTCAGCCCAGCCACCGGCCGGGCGGCCCGCATCGGTTCCATGAGCGCCGCGAGCGCCGGCGAAGCCGCGGAAACCACAAAGCGCAGCCCGGGATGCGCCCGCGACAGCAACGCGGCAGCCTCCAGCAGGGCAGGGAAGTGCTTCACGATTTCCCGGCGACGGCTTCCCGGAAAAAGCCCGATGAGCCCGGGATCGCGCCCGATTCCCTTCCGCCGGGAGCGATGCCACGAAACGAGCGGATGCCCGGTGAACTCGGCGCGCAGCCCGCAGCCTTCGTAGAGCGCTGCCTCGAATGGAAAAATGCACAGCATCAGATCCAGCAGCTTTGCCATGCCGGGAATGCGGCCCCGATGCCACGCCCAGACCTGCGGACTGATGTAGTAAATGATGCGTCCCCCGTAGCCGCGCTTCCTCAGGGCCTTCGCCAGCCGCAGATTGAAGCCGGGATAGTCGATCAGCACCACCGCCTCGGGTGCGCCGGCAAGGATCTCCCGCAGGGTCTCCTGAAACCTCTTCCGGAACCACGGATACTTCCGCAGTACCTCGACGAGGCCCACCACCCCGGCTTCCTCCGCCCAGTCGCACACCCCAGCCGCCAGCTCGTGCATCTCCGCTCCTCCCAGCCCGCGGATCTCCAGCAGGGGTTCCCGCTTCCGCAGCTCCCGGATCAATCCCGCCCCGTGCCGGTCGCCACTCCGCTCGCCCGCCACCAGATAAAGCTTCATGAGGGACGCGGCGAGGATTCAATCAGCCGGGTAATCTCAAGGGCCAGCGCGAGCGCTTCCGTGGCCTCACGACCCCCCACACGGGGCCGTAGCCCGTTGCGCGCGCAGTTCGCAAAGGCCGCCAGCTCAAGCCGCAGCGGTTCGTCTTTCTCGATGACCACTTCCTCGGCCACGATCCCGCCCGGCGTGAGGCGGTGAATCCGGCCTTCCTGCGCCTGATAATCGAGCGACAGATAGGCGTCGTTCTGAAAGACCCGCAGCTTCCTCATCTTCTCGGGGCTGATCCGGCTCGCCGTCACGTTGGCCACACACCCGCCCGCAAATCGGATGCGCGCATTCGCAATGTCCTCGCGCCTCGTCAGGACGGGTATGCCCACCGCATCCACACTCTCCACAGGCTGCTTCACCAGATGCAATATGATCTCCAGATCGTGAATCATCAGATCCAGCACCACTCCGATGTCGATGCTCCGGTTCGGAAAGGGTGACAGGCGGTGCGCCTCGATGAAAACCGGCCGGGTCAGACTCGTCTCCAGCAGGCTCATCACGGGATTGAACCGCTCAATGTGCCCCACCTGCAGCACCAGCTTCCGCTCGCTGGCCAGCGCCGCCAGTTCGCGCGCCTGCTCGGTGTTGTCCGTGATCGGTTTCTCAATGAGAACATGACGCCCCGCCTCCAGCAGCTGCTTGCCGGTCTCATAATGGCATACTGTCGGTGTCGCCACGGTCACCGCCCCGGTCACCGCAATCAGTTCCTCAAGGGACCCCACTGCCACTGTGCCAAACTCAGTCGCCACCTCAGCCGCCCGCCCCGCATCACGATCGTAAATCCCGGCAAGCCTGACCCCGGACAGGGCGCTCAGCACCCGCGCATGATTCCGGCCAATTGCCCCAGTCCCAACCACTCCCATTGGATAATCTGTCATACCCACCGCCTACGCCCATCCCGATACCCTGACAACCGACCTCGTGACCGCCCCGACTCGCGCCCCCCTGAAAGAAGATGAGCCATGGCACAGAACGGCGCAGGATCTGCGACCTGAAATCAGAAACGTCACCACCGCGACGTGCACCCGGGCACGATTCGCCGCTGAGCGCAACGCCGCGTCCCAGCAATGACCCACAGCACCATCCGCCCGGTACCGGATGGCGGCGCACCCCATCACCGTTAGGAACCGGGTGAATCCGACCGGATGCGAAACCCCGCACGGCCCCTCAACCCGCGGAGCGCGGGGCTGGGCGCGGGCGAATCCCCGCTTCGGAGGGGAAAAAAGGAAAAAATTGATCAAAAGGAGTTGCGGACCGACGGAGGTGTGGTATCTGAAGGGGTCGCACGAAACAACGCGATCAGCAGGAGTCATCAGAACCGATTGTGACGGAAACGATCACAACCGGGTTTTTTGTCCCCC
>JBIICE010000153.1:0-10075 GCA_044239025.1 Verrucomicrobiales bacterium | reverse complement strand
GATCGATGGTTGGCGGTGGGCTGTCGCTGGACTGGCTGTATTCCGAGAACGAAATGAAGCGTCCGGTGTCCTCCCAGCCCACGGAGAAGAGCGTGAGGACGTATTCCTCGCCCGGCGTGAGTCCGGTAAGCGTGACCGATCCCGGGAAGCCATTGTAGAGGAAGTCGTTCGCCATGGCGCGGCTGCTGCCGGTGACGTTATTGGAGTCGTTGGCGAAGGCCGCTGCGAATCCCGAGGTTGCGAAATTGGCACCGGAGGGATTGCCGCCGGGGACGCCGATGAAATTGACCCCGTTGATGACGATGCTGGTGGCGGAACTGAAGTTGTAGGCGTGGGTGTAGCGGTAGGTGGCACCGTCGTTGATGCCCGAGGTGGCGTCATCGTTCCACGCATCGACCGTCCATTTGTTCGGGGTTGTTCCGGGAGTGGTTTCCCGATTGCTGAGAGCGGCGGTGTGCCACGAGCCTGCACCCTGGGCCTGAGGATAATCGATGAGCACGGGAGAACCGCTGGCATCGGTGGTGTAGCGGTAGCGGACCGCGATGCCGTTGGCGGGACCATAGGCATCGATGTCGATGTTGTTGGTGCCGCCGCCTGCCGATCCGGTGAAGTCGGCTGAGCGGACACCTGTTTCCCAGCCGACTCCGTAGATGGTGGCGACGTAGGTGGTGGAGGGTTTGAGGCCCGCGAGGGTGATGGAGGTATTGGGGCCTCCGAACATGAACGACTGGGCGACGGTATTGCTGGCGTCGGCGATGTTGCGGTTCTGGCCGCCGAAATTGTTACCGAAGCCCGTGGATGAGAAGTGGTTGAGGGCACCGGGATTGCCGCCGAAGGAAGGCGTGAAGAGGACCCCGTTGACGGTCGCGTTGGTGGCAGCGCCACCGAAGGTCCGGGCGTGGGTGTAGCGGAACTTTCCTTCAACGCCCGAGTCGGCGTCATTGGTCCAGCGCGAGGCTACGAGGGCGGTTTCCAGTGGTTCGCTGGCGAGGCTCACCTTGAAGTCGTCGATGCAGACGGTGTTGTCGCCAGCTGCGTCGTTCCGGAGCGTGAGGGCCGCCGTGGCTGCGGTGGCCTTGAATTGGCACTCGATAAAATGGTAGGGGTGGCTGGAATTGACCGAAGTGATGGTAAGCGGGCCGGCTGCGGGGGAAGCGAAGTTCACCGAGAGCGCCTGAGCGGTGCCGTCGATCTGCACGGCGAGCAGGGGTTGCTGACCGGCGCGGGCGTTGGCGCGGAAGCGCAGCCGGTAGTCGGTGCCGGGGGTGAGACCGGAGATCGTGGTACTCAGATCGGCGGCACCGGCTCCACTCTGGAGGAAGGCGGATTGCAGGCCCTCGGGGAGCTTGCCATTGTCCGCGAAGGGACTGCTGCCTCCGGCCGGGTTCAGGCCGACGCGTGCCGGGTTGGAAAACGTCCATCCGGTGATGGCACCGCCATTGGTGGCAGCGTATCCGGGGAAGTTGGCGAAGGAATCGGCTTCGAATCCGGGATTGGGAATGCTCTGGGCCGCGAGGCGGGCCGTCAGCATCAGCCCGGAGCAGTATCCGAGCATGCGGGTGGTCAGATGGTATTGTTTCATGGGGAGGGGCAGAGACCAGTCAGCACGGCCAATTGCGGGGGGCATTGGCATGGGGCGTGCGAACCGTTCCCTGCAAAGATGAGCAACAACGGGCAGGGGGGTCAAGGTTTTCCCATGCCATCCGTGAACGCGGAAACCGGCCGCCGCCGCGCTGCCGATGGAGTCGTCGAGAGCGGGTAGACAAGGAATCCTAAAAATGCACATGGATTAATCTTGCCACGACAACTACCATTCCCATAATCTCCATCACTTGTCGGTTATTGGCTAAGCTGAAGGAATTAGTGTTGCGCTGTTCCGTATCAACAAAGCGGTGATCGCGGCGAAAAGAGTCAGCAAAAAACACCGTTTTTTAAAATCAGATGAACACCACCCATCATTCGGCACCGGGCTTCCTGATGAGAAACCGCATGGTTTTCCCGGCGCTTCTGCTTTGCGTGGCAACTGGCTATTACATTTTCGAGATGGACCGCCGGAGCAAGCTCAATGAGAGTCGGCGGCTCACGCAACTGGCCGAGGGGTACCTGAAGAAGGGAGAGAAGGAAGCCGCGGTGAAATCAGCGAACGTGGCGCTCAAGATTCATCCGGAGAATGCGGAGGCACGGCGCCTTGTGGCGAGTGTCGAGTTGGACGAAACCGCGCCCGAGTGACGGTGGCCGGAGGCTCCCGGAGGAAACCGACGGAGCCATCGTGGACAGGCATGGCGTCAGGTTTTGCCGTGGTGCGCCCGTAGCGGTTGTCCGGACTGCGCGTCCGTGGTCGGACACGGTGATTCCGACGCCCGCTGGAATGGCGCAGGCTCCGGGTTCCGGTGCGTGATTCACCCCTGGGTGTGGTCGGTCCGAATCGATGCGGCGGGATTGGCCGGCTTTTTTATTTCGGCTGACAGCTATCGAGCAGCGACTCGAGGTAATCGGTGATCGAGTTGAGAGCGGTGACGAAGTCGTTGCCCGGGAGGATGAGCATGGCCGAGCGGGCGTCGGCGAGCATGGACTTTCCGGTACTGACGGCACGGCTGACGGCACCCGCGTAGTTGGCGATGCCAGCGAGCACGGAGAGATCGATTGGTTCCTGGCGGAGGATCAGAGTATTGAGCTGGTTCCGCTGGGATTCGGTGGCATCCTCCATGAGGTAGAGGATGGGCAGGGTGAGCTTGCCTTTGACGAGGTCGGTTCCGAGGGTTTTGCCGGCTTCCTTTTCCGATCCGGTGAGGTCGAGGCAGTCGTCGTAGATCTGGTAGGCGGTACCGAGGAGTTCGCCGTACTGGCGCATGGCGTCCTGGACGGGGATGCTGGCCCCGCTGAGCCAAGCCGACAGTTCGGTGGCGGCCGAGAAGAGCGCGGCGGTTTTCATCCGGATGATGCGGAAGTATTCCGGGATGGTGAGTCCGAGGTCGAAGCGCCGCTGGGTCTGCAGGATTTCACCGGTGCAGACCTCATTGGATGCGCGGGAAATGCGGCGGCTGATGTGCGTGCTGTCGAAGCTCGCGGCCAGTTCGAGGGCATGGGCAAACAGGCAGTCGCCGAGGAGCACACTGAGCGCATTGCCCCAGCGGGCCGCGGCCGTGGGAGCTGCCCGCCGCAGTTCGGCACCGTCCATGATGTCGTCGTGCACCAGCGTCGCGAGGTGAATCAGTTCGAGCACGATGCCGAGTTTCGCGTGGTCTGCGTCCGGAGTGCCACAGGCTCCGCCCGAGAGCAGGGCGAGCGCCGGCCGGATCCGTTTGCCGCTCGTGCCAAGCACCGTGGAAACGTAACCTTCCACCGCGGGATCGAAGGAACGTGCCTGGGCCCGGATGGCATCTTCGACCGATTCGAGATGGTCGGCGATCAGCTGGAAGGGGAAACGGAGCGAGGCAGCGGGGGACTTTGTGAAATTTTTCACAAGCGTTGGGTAGAGGATGGGTGGCACGGTGTCAATGAGGGGCTGTTCAGAGCCATGCGGTCCGCAGCGGCCTCACCAGAAGTAACGTCTGGGCTGCGGTGATCCGTCCGGAAATCCTCAGGGAAAGTGCGTGTGCATGGGCGGGGGAGCGGTGATTTTTTCAGGGAGTGGGTGCGATGGCGTGCTGGAGGACCTCATCGACCGACGAGACGAAGACGATCTGGACCTTTTTGCGGACCTCGTCCGGGATTTCGGTGGCGTCCTTCCGGTTGGCGTCGGGTACGAGGATGGTGGAGATGCCCGCGCGGAGGGCTGCGAGGGATTTCTCCTTGAGTCCGCCGATGGGGAGAACGGTGCCGCGGAGGCTGATTTCGCCCGTCATGGCGAGGTCGTGCCGCACTGGTTTTCCGGTGTAGAGGCTCGCCAGAGCGGTGAACATGGCGACGCCGGCGCTGGGTCCGTCCTTGGGGACAGCGCCCGCGGGCACGTGCACATGAATGTCGTTGGTCTGGAACGACTTCGTGGGGATGCCGAGGGAATCTGCGCGGGAGCGAACGAGGCTCATGGCGGTCTGGACCGATTCCTTCATGACATCGCCGAGTTGTCCCGTGAACTGGACCGAACCTTTTCCAGGGAAGCGGAGAGCCTCGATGTGGAGGATGTCGCCGCCGACGGGAGTCCATGCGAGGCCGGTGACGACCCCGGGCCGGGAAACATCCAGTTTTTCGTCGTGGAGGAAGCGCGGTGGACCGAGGACCGGGGCGAGGTCATCCGGGGCGATGATCGACGACCATGCGGGATCCGAGGCGACCTGAGCGGCGGTGGCGCGGCAGAGCGAAGCGAGCTGGCGTTCGAGGTCGCGGACTCCGGCTTCGCGGGTGTATTCCGCGATGAGCGTGTCCATGGCATCGCCGGTGATTTTCAGCTGGCGGGCCTTGAGCCCGTGTTCGCGGCGCTGGCGGGGCAGCAGGTAGCGGGTGGCGATGGCCTTCTTTTCGCGGGCCGTGTAGCTCGAAAGTTCGATGATTTCGAGTCGGTCGCGCAGGGCATGGGGGATGGTGTCCGCGGCATTGGCCGTGGCGATGAAGAGGACGCGGGAGAGGTCGAAGGGGACGTCGAGATAATGATCCGTGAAGGTGTGATTCTGGGCAGGGTCGAGCACCTCGAGGAGGGCGCTCGAGGGGTCGCCGCGGAAGTCGCTCCCCAGTTTATCGATTTCGTCGAGGAGGATGACCGGGTTGCGGGATCCGGTGCGGCGGATTTCGTTGATGAGGCGGCCGGGCATGGCACCGATGTAGGTGCGGCGGTGGCCACGGACGTCCGCCTCGTCGCGGACCCCGCCGAGGCTGACGCGGGCGAATTTCCGGCCGAGGGCGCGGGCGATGCTCTGACCGAGGCTCGTCTTGCCGACTCCCGGGGGGCCGAGGAAGAGAAGGATCGGGCTGCGGCCGCGCGGATTGAGCTTGCGGACCGCGAGGTGTTCGATGAGGCGGCGCTTGATTTTTTCGAGACCGAAGTGGTCGTCGTCGAGGACCTTGCGGGCATGGCCGAGGTCGAGGTTGTCCTCCGTGGTGATGGACCAGGGGAGGGCCGCGAGGGTTTCGAGGTACGAGAAGATGACCGAGGCCTCCGGGGAACCTGGGGCGATGTGGTCGAGGCGCTTCAGTTCGCGGTCCGCCTGTTCGCGGGCCTCTTTGGGGAGTTTGGCGGCGTCGAGTTTTGCGCGGAGCTGGGCGATTTCGTTGCCTGGTTCCTCTGCGGCATCCTCGCCGAGTTCCTTTTCGATGGCCTTCTTCTGTTCGCTGAGCCATGCGCGGCGCTGCATTTCACCGAACTGGGACTGGACGTCCTTCTGGATTTTGTCCTGGAGTTCCGCGATCTGGAGCTGGGAGGCGACCGCCAGCTGGAGGGTGCGGACACGTTTTTCGACGCTGAGTTCCTCGAGGAGGGCCTGGCGTTCCGCGAGGGGCATTTCGAGGCCACCGGCGATGAAGTCGGCCAGTTTGCCGGGTTCGTCGATGTTGCGGATGACGATGCCGACCTGATCGGGGACATCGTTGCGGTGTTCGAGCAGGCGGAGGGCCGACTCGCGCAGGGAAGCGGTTTCCGCCTTCCATGCCGGAGCATCGGGCGGGGCGACCGAGGCCAGTTTTTCGACGCTGGCGCGCAGGTAGGGGGAAGGGCGGGCCGACGCGCGGATGGCGATGCGGTCTTCCACCGAGACGATGGCGACCATGGTTTCGCTGTCCTGCTTGATGATGCGCGTGACATTGGCGAGCACTCCGACCGGGTAGAGGTCATCGGCCGTGGGTTCCTTTTCGTCGTCGTCCGTGCGCTGGGTGAAGACCGCGATGACGCGGTCCTTCTGGGGAAGGTCGTCGATGAGTTTCCGCGAGGCGCTGCGGCCGACGGTGAGAGGCACGACCATGCCCGGGAAGAGGGTGGCATTCCGGATGGGCAGGACCGGGATGAACGTGGCTTCTGCTTCAGCAGGGCCGTGGCCTGCGGTGGGTTGGACTGGACGGTTGGCGGTATTGATGTTGACGACCAGAGCGGGTGCCGGCGGCACATTCTTGGTGCGCGGGGAATTTGGTTTCATCGGGTGGGGGAAAGGAAAAAAGAGGAAGAAAGGCTGGGGAAAGGGGCGGGGGAGTGCGAGGGAGCGGGCGGACGGACCGCGGCGGCCTACGGCGGAGATGGTTCCATGATGGAGAGAAGCGCTGCCCGGCAGGCTGGATGTTCCGCGAAGGTTCCGCGCAGGATCATGAGGCCTGGGAGAGCAGAAGGAGTTTCGTTCACTGTGAAGCGATGGACGCTGGGTTCCACGGACAATTCATCAGAAACCGTGCCATTCGGATTTTCCCGGAAAATGGACGGAAATCCGGGGGCAAAGCGACGGAATGACGCAGCGGGCTGGGCCGGGATGCGACGGAGTGGCACGGCCGAAGCTGTGCATAGCGGTTGCCGTGGCGGGCGAGTGAGGTTTCTGGTGCGGCGAATGAATACCCCGCGATTCCGCCGTCCTGATCCCCAGCAGCGTCCGATGGCCCCATCCCATGAGGAACGGGAACCGTCCGGCGAGGGAGCGGAATCCGGGAACTGGCCCCGGGGCGATGAAGACGGCGGGGAAGGCGGGGAAGGCGGGAGCCGTTTCCGGAGTCGGCGCGACGAGCCCGTGCGGGCGGTGACGCCGTCGTCCGGTTGGCTCACCCCGTGGGTGCAGCTCAAGTATTTCAGTTATCATCCATCGGTCTATGCGAGGATGATTGCGGCGACCTCGCCGCGGATCGAGCCGGGTGCGCTGGTGACCGTGTACGACCGGAACGGAGAGATTTTCGGGTCTGGGTTCTACAATGGCCGGGCGCGGGTGCCGCTGCGGGTGGTGCAGCATGGGTCCGCGCCGATCGGAGAGGAATGGTTTCCGGAGGCCCTTGAGCGGGCGGTTTCCCTGCGGCGCGGGGTCCTGCGGCTGGATGCGGTCAGTGAAGCGTGGCGTGCCGTCAGTTCCGACGGGGACAGCCTGAGTGGACTGACCATCGACCGGTATGGCGACGTGCTCATGATGGACGTTCACAGTCTGGGCATCTGGCAGCGTCTGCCCATGTGGGTGGAAAAGCTGCATGAGCTGTGCGGAACGCGGCGGCACATTATCCGGATGGATCCGGAGATTGCGAGGATGGAAGGCGTGCGGCTGCCGCTGCCCGATCCGGCGGCCCCGCGGACGGTGCGGGTCCGCGAGCATGGGATCCGCTACGAAGTGAATTTTGCCGAGGGTCACAAGACCGGATTCTTCTGTGATCAGCGGGAGAACCGGCGCCGGCTCGCCGATTTCACGGAAGGCCGGAGGGTGCTGGACATCTGCTGCTACACCGGTGGCTTTGCGCTCTCGGCGAAGCTCACGGGAAAGGCCGGGGCGGTGACCGCGGTGGATCTGGACGAGAAGGCGATCGAGCAGGCGCGTCACAATGCCAATCTGAATCAGTGCCGCGGGATCGACTGGGTGCATGCCGATGCCTTTTCATGGATGCGGACGATGATCCGGAACGGATCGAAGTGGGAGGTGATTGTGCTGGATCCTCCCAAACTGGTGCACAGCCGCGATGATGAGGAAGACGACGGCCGGCGTCGCTATGAGGACATGAACGGGCTGGCGCTGCAGTTGCTCGAGCCCGGTGGCATCTTCGTGACCTGTTCCTGTTCCGGTCTGCTTGGCATGGAGGAATTCGAGCGGATTGTGATCAAGGCTGCGCACCGCAACCGGAGGAAGCTGCAGTTCCTCGACCGGACGGGCGCGGGGGCCGACCACCCGGTGCTCTCCAATTGTCCGGAGAGCCGGTACCTCAAGGTGATCTGGGCCCGCGTGTGGTGAGGGCCGCAGGACGGACGGGCCCCAGGCCCGGCTGGTTTCAGAAGGCCCAGCGGAGCGTGAAGGAAGCGAAGAACGAATCATCGGCATCGCGGTCGATGACCGTTCTGCCGCGGTGGTCTTCGATGGCGACGCCGCTGGCGAAATTCCATCCGGCTGCCGCACCTGCGCGGAAGTGATCGCCGACGCGCTTTTCGAGGGCGAAAGCCGTGCGGAGGCTGGAGATGTCGAGTCTTCCGGCTGGTCCGTCGCTCAGATTCCATGCGCCGCCGCCGGGCCATGCGATGATGCTGAAATTCCATGAGCGGACGGGCGACCATGTGATGGAAGGAGCCGGCGGGGTGAGTCGGAACTGCCAATGTTCCGAGGGTTCCCAGATGAGACCGACTCCGGGGAACGCCTCGAAGGCTCCTGCCTGGTAACGGGAATAGACCGCGGCAGCGAGCGAGAATTCCGGAGTGAACTTCCGGCCCAGCACACCGAGCATGCTGATCTGGAAATCGTCGCTGGAGAGATTGCCGAAGTCGCTGGCGACACCCGGGCCGGCCTGGGCGATCCAGAACCATCCGGTGGCTTCCTTTTCCGGGAAATGCGTGATGCTGAGGTTTGCCTCGAGGGTGTGGAGCGTGAAGGAATCGGTCACGAAAGGCGTAGCGATTTCGATGGCATCCCAGCCATAGCGCACGCCGGCGTTCCCGTAGATTCCGGTGCTCAGGGGCACGCGGACGAGCGGGATGTTGAGGCGTCCGTCCATGCGTTCGAGCCGCCCGCCGCCATCGATGGCCGCCGCTTCGTTCCATGTGGTTTCCACGGTGAAGCCAGCGCCTCCGAAGCCGAAGGCACCCACGTCCGGCGGATTGGCGGCGTGAGCGGGCAGAGTGGCGGCGCAGGCCAGCAGGGCAGAATAGCGGGCGGAAATGGGCATGGCGGCATGTACACGGTTCAGGTCCATGGGAAACCAGAAATCAGCGGCATGGGCCGGGCTTCCGCTTGAATGCCGTTTGGGTGTGCCGCATGCGATTCAGCCTGATCTCATGATGGAGCATTCCCAGCCGGTTTCCGGAATCCGCGTGGCGTCCCGTGTGCTGCTGAGCACGTGGGACGAAGATGTTTTTGTGCAGGTGGCACGGGAACTCCGGGAAAAGACGGGCGGTGCGGCGCTGGCGCTCGTTTTCGCAAGCAGCAACTGGCGTCCGCATCTGCAGGACCTTGTGGAGATTCTCCAGCTGGAGGGACGGGCGCGCCGGGTCGTGGGGTGCTCGGCGGGAGGATTCATCGGGACGGGCCAGGAGGATGAACAGGTGAGTGGATGTTCCGTGCTGTTTCTCGGCGGGGAAGGGGTCGGCGTGGAAGCGTGGCCCATCGATGATCAGTTTAAGCTGCCCGCTCAGCTGCCCGAGGGCGGCGGACTGGTCGTGCTCGGTGATCCGCTGCGGTTGCAGGCCACGATGCTCATTGAAGACCTTGCGAAACAGTTTCCGGCGCTGCCGGTCTTCGGCGGCCTTGCCAGTGCTTCGGATGAACCGGAAGAATTCTTTGTGTTCCTTGACCGGGACGACTCTGCGGCGGGGGTGCTGCTGCACTTGAGCGGCGTGGTGCTGCGGGGTGTGGTGAGTCAGGGTTGTCAACCCATCGGCGAACCACTCACCATCACGCGGTCGCAGGGCGACGTCGTGCTCGCGGTGGGCGGTCGGCCCGCCTACGAAGTTCTGGTGGAAGCCGTGGAGTCGCTCACCGAGGAAGGCCGGATGGAAGCGCGCGGGAACATCATGGTCGGACTGGCTGCTTCGGAATATGTGGATGACTTCCGGCGCGGAGACTTCCTCGTGCGCACCATCATCGGGGGCGATCCGGCGTCTGGTGCGCTGCGGTTGGGTGCGCAGGCGAGGATTGGTCAGACTCTGCAGTTTCAAATCCGCGAGCGCGACGCGGCCGATGAAGACATGAGGCAGCGCTGTGGGGATGCGGCGGCGCGCTGGGGGAGTCCGGCGGCCGCCCTGCTGTTTTCCTGTGCGGGTCGGGGCGCGGGACTTTTCGGGTTGCCCAATCATGATGCCGGTCTGGTGACCGACGCCTTTGGGCCGGTGCCGCTTGCCGGATTCTTCTGCAGCGGGGAAATTGGTCCCGTGGGGCCGCGGAGTTTCGTGCATGGCTACACGGCGTCGCTGGCCTTGCTTTACCCTGTGGAAAACACAGTGGAACATGCTTCCGGTGCTTCCTGACAAATCATGACGACACGATTTCTT
>JBIICE010000369.1:0-2505 GCA_044239025.1 Verrucomicrobiales bacterium | reverse complement strand
AGCGCGGTGACCGGGCGGGAGACCCTGTGGTTTTTCGAGCCCAGCGCAGCATCGTCCATTTATGGAGCTATGCTGAGGGAGGCGGGGGTGGAGGTGCGGGTAGGCGAGCAACTGGCGGTGGTGGCTCGGGAGGGTCGGTCACTGGTGGCTTTGACGACGAGCAGCGGGACGGTATGGCGGGCGAAGACCTTCATCGATTGCACCTACGAGGGCGATCTGATGGCGAAGTCCGGGGTTTCCTATCATGTGGGGCGCGAGGCCAATGCGGTTTATGGGGAGAAACTGAATGGGATCCGCGGGGAGACGCTCAAGCATCAGTTTACGGTGGCGGTGGATCCGTGGAAGAAGCCCGGAGATCCATCGAGCGGGCTGCTGCCGTTCATTCAGGGCGAAGCGTTTGGCGGGGTTGGGGCCGGCGACCTAACAGTGCAGGCGTACAATTTCCGTCTGTGCATGACGCAGGATCCGGCGAACCGCCGAGATTGGGAGAAGCCAGAGGGGTATGAGGAGAGCGACTACGAACTGCTGGCGCGGTACATCGGGGCGCGGGCCGCGTCGGGGCAGCCGCTGACGGCGGGTCAGCTGTTTCATCCGCTGCCGATGCCCAACCGGAAGACCGATACCAATAACAACGGGGCCTTTTCCACTGACGTGATCGGCATGAATTATGGCTGGCCCGAAGCCGGTTATGAGGAACGGGCGAAGATCTTCCGGGAGCATGAGCGGTACACGCGAGGATTCTTTTATTTCCTGGCGAACAGCGCGCGGGTACCGGAGAAACTGAAGGAGGAAGTGGCGTCGTGGGGATTAACGAAAGACGAGTGGGCCGAGACACGGGGTTGGCCGCCGCAGCTGTATGTGCGGGAGGCGCGGCGGATGGTCTCGTCGTATGTGATGACCGAAGACGATTGCCGCGGGTTGCGTCGGGCTGAAGATCCGGTGGGGATTGGGGCCTACAACATGGACAGCCACAACTGCCGGCGGATTGTGCGCAATGGAAGGGTCGAGAACGAAGGCGACGTGCAGGAAGCGGTGAAGCCTTATCCAGTGAGCTGGCGGTCGATCATTCCCAAGCCCAGTGAGTGTGTGAATCTGGCCGTGCCGGTGTGTTTATCTGCGTCGCACATGGCGTATGGGAGCATCCGGATGGAGCCCGTGTTCATGATTCTGGCGCAGGCGGCGGCGACGGGAGCCTGTCTGGCGCTGGAGTCTGGTGTGTCCCTTGCCGAGTTGCCGTATGCGGTGCTGCGGGAGCGACTGCTGGCCGACGGGCAGATCCTGGAATTCGGGACGATGCCCCGGGCGAAGCGCTGAAGGTGTTGGCGATGCCGGACTGCCAGCGGATTCGCGTTCGGTTACGAGGCAAAGCGTGCCCTGGGTGAAATGCCCCTGAGGCGCTTCCATCCAGGGTTTTCCCATGGGTGCCGGGGTGCAGGTATGGCGCAGGGCAGCAGAGCTGAAGTGTGTTCGGTTCCGCGGGGTGAGCAATTTGGGTTTGGGAAATTCGGAACTCCGTCAGTGCGTGGTGGTTAGGTGTGCCTTGTGCGGGATGAGTTCTCAGAGGTGATGGCCTGAGAGGTGAATCGGGTGCACTGGCCGCGGTGCGTACATGGACGGCACCGATATATTTTCCTCCCCTCGGCGCCGCGGTTGGGGGAGCCGCACTCGCCCGGAGTTCCAGGGGCAGCGGACTACCCCAGATCGGTTTTCCAGTTGGTTTCCTGGATGAAAAGGTTCAGCTCACGGATGTGACGGGCGATGTCGTCCGACTGCTTCTGGAGCGAGCGGACATCGATGCAGGCCACCCATTTGATTTCCGACATGCTATAGCGTTCCGGGTCGCGGATCGAACTGGTGATGGCGTGCTGGAGGATCGAGTGCTGCTGGGTGAGTTCGTCACGCTGGGCGATGGCCTCGGTGATGCTGCGGCCGTCCGGAAGGCGGTTGGCGGCGTTGGCCTCGTTGATTTTCTGGATAAGTTCCTTGAGTTGGTGAAGGACGCCGAAGGCCTCGCGGAGGAGATCATTGGGGTCTTCGTGCGGTTGATTGCCCTCCTGGACGACGGCGTTGCGGCCGATGCGCTGACGGAGGGAGTCGAGTTTCTTCTGCGTATCCGCGCGGACGATGAGCGCTTCGGCGAGTTTCATGAGGATTAGGGTCGTAGGGTCGTAGGGTGGCAGGAGGGCGTCAACGGAATTCGGGCGGACAAAAGCGGGCGGACGAATGGACGGGCGGACGAATGGACAGACCTTCTGCACATACGAACAGGGCGACAAATGGACGGCGACAAATGGACAGACCTTCTGCACACACGAACGGATCACCCCAACAACTATCCCGAGTACCTTCAGCGAAAACGACGGATGCGGCAGATGGAGAGGATCCGACAGATGGACAGGCCTTTTGACGACCCTTTTGACGACCCAATAAGGACGCGGAGCGTTGGCCCGGAGTGGCTGGCGGAGGGCAGAGGCGATGTGTGGCAGACAAAAGAGACAAAAGGAC
>JBIICE010000370.1:0-2505 GCA_044239025.1 Verrucomicrobiales bacterium | reverse complement strand
TGATGCGGCGGAGAGGGGGAGAGGGGAAGCGGGTGCCTTTGAGACCGAGGGCTTCGGCTTGGCGGACGATGCGGATCCATGCCGGGACGGCGAGGCGGTTGCTGTAGCCGTTTTCGATGATGGGAGCGGGTTGGTCGAGTCCGATCCAGACGCCGCAGGTGATGGCGGGGTTGAAGCCAACGAACCATGCGTCGTGGAAGCTGTCCGTGGTTCCGGTTTTGCCACCGACGGGGCTACTGAGCTGAGCCGAGGCGATTTCGGCAGCGGTGCCGCCCGGTTGGCACACCAGCTGGAGCATTCCGGTGGCCAGCCAGGCGGTGCCGGGGCGGAGGGCCGGGGCGGAGAGGGATCCGGATCGGAAGACGAGTCGTCCGGCGGCGTCGGTGACGTGATCGATGAGGAAGGGGCGGGGTCTGGTGCCACCCCTCGGGAAGACGGTGAAGGCGGCGGTGAGCTGTTCGAGGGAGACGGGGGTATTGCCGAGGTAGAGTTGTGCGGAGGACGAGCCGGGGTCGCCGAGGCCGCAGCGGTGGGCGGTTTCGCGCACGGCGGCGATGCCGGCGAATTCTCCGGCGCGGACCGCCATGGTATTGCGTGATCGGGCGAGGCCCCAGTCGGCGCGCTGGAGCCCATGGGACTGCTGATCCGGATTGGAGGGTTGGAACGTGGGGTCGCTGGTGCTGTGGATTTCGCCGGCACCGAGGGGGTCGTCACTCAGGAGCGTGGAGGGCAGCAGCCCGTTCTCGAGGGCTGCGGCGTAGACGAACGGTTTGAAGGTGGATCCGGCGGCACGGTTTGCGGTGAGGGCGCGGTTGAAGCTGGAGTGCGCGGCGTCGCGGCCGCCCAGGCAGGCGAGGATGGCGCCGCTGGCATTGTCGATGACGAGGGCGGCACCCTGGAGGTAGGCCGGTTCAGCTGCTGGGTTGGTGGCAAGGTTTCCGCGGAAACCGGCGAGGGACTGGTGCTGGAATCCGGGGAGGGATTCGATGCGGGAGAGTTCCGCGGAGAGAGTTGTTTCGGCGGCCTGCTGGAGTCGGGAATTGATGGTTGTGTGGATGAGGAGCCCACCTTCTTCGATGTTGGAAGAGTCGAGGAGCCGGGCCAGTTCGCGTCTGACGGCATCGATGGCCCAGGACGAACGGGGAGGGGCCGGTTCGGGGAGAACCCTGGTCTTTGCGCGTTTGGCGGCCTCGGCGGCGTCGCTGCGGAGGCGTCCGGTGGCCACCATGCGGTCGAGGACCATGTTGCGCCCGCTCACGGCCTTGTCGTAGTGACGAAACGGCGAAAAGCGGTTGGGGCCGCGGATGATGGCGGCGAGCATGGCGGCCTCGTCGGTGGAGAGGCTGAGGGCTGCCTTTCCGAAATAAGCCTGAGAAGCCCGTTCGACACCATGGAGACCCGTGCCGAAGAAGATCCGGTTGAGGTAGTGAGCGAGGATCTGGTCCTTGTTCAGCGAGGCTTCGATGCGGAGGGTCAGGGCAATTTCGAGCAGTTTGCGGTGGAAGGATTTCTCGCGGGTGAGGTCGAAGCTGTTGCGGGCCAGTTGCATGGTGATGGTGCTGGCTCCCTGACGGGCACCGTCGGTGAAGCGCCGGTAAATGGCGCGGGCGATGCCTTTGAGATCGACGCCGTGGTGCTGATGGAAGCGGTCGTCTTCCCGGGCGAGGAGGGCCTGGATGAAGATGGGGGAGACGCGGTCGAGGGGAACGGCCGTACGGTCCTCGCCATGGATGCGGCCGAGTTCTTCCCCGGAGGCGTCGAAGACAATGGAGCGGGCCGGCATGCGGCCGAGGGAAGCGAGGTCATAGCGCGAGGCGAGCCATCCGTAGAAGGTGGCGAGGCCGGCCATGCCGAGGATGGCGTATCCTGCGAGCCGCAGGAAGGTGCGCCGGAGCCACCGTGAGAAGCTGGGCTTCGGCGGGTCCGGTGGAGGTGGGGGTGGGGCCGCGGGGCGGGGTCGTGCCATGACCGGGGTGCGGGGTCAGGTGGATGCGGCCACGGGACTCTGAGCGGCATCGCTTCTGGGATGAACGCGGCGTTCCCAGATGTAGCGGCGGAAGATGACCTTTACCGAGGCGGTGAGCGGAACCGCGAGGAGGGCGCCGAGGAGACCGCCGATGAGGAGCGACCAGAAGAGTACCGAGAAGATGACCGTGAGAGGGTGCAGACCGACGGCGTCGCCTACGATCCGCGGGGCAGTGACGAGGGAATTGATCTGCTGGACGACGATGAAAATCAGGGAGACGATGACGGGGTAGGCCCAGATCTGCCCGATGCCAGCGAAGGAATGGAGGAGGGTGCCGTCCGCGTTGGTCTGGGAGAAATGGCTGATGGAGATGATGACGGCCGCGAGCCAGCAGAGGATGTTGCCGACGTACGGGATGAGACCGAGGAGGGCGACAAAGACACCGACGAGGAGGGCGTAGGGGAGACCGATGATGGCGAGGCTGAGGCCTACGAAGAACCCATCGATGAGGCTGACGAGCATTTGACCGCGGAAGAAGG
>JBIICE010000152.1:0-10140 GCA_044239025.1 Verrucomicrobiales bacterium | reverse complement strand
TCCCCGATCGGATCCCGGTTCAGCCACCGCCCCGCGCCTGGGTCGTAGAACCGATATCCGTAGTAGTTGAACCCACTGTCCACATCCCTCAGCTTCGAGCTGTAGTGGAACGGCAGGAGATCCGCCCACGGACGGCTCGCTGGAAGTCCGGGCGGCTGGTTGGTGGCTGGCGTGTTCAGGCCCCATGCCCGCACCTCGCGCCCGAAGGCGTCGTACTCATAACTCGCGACCAGCTGGCCCGTCACTTTGCTCCCGGACGCTCTGAACTGATAGTAATGCCGCACATTCCCCATGTGGTCGGCGAGGGGGACATGCGCTTCCGAGCTGCCTGTGCCGTACGAGTAGTTCTGCACCGTTCCCGTCTGCAGCCATGCCACGCCCCCGACTCCACCGGCACGCATCCAGTCGCTCCGGGCATACAGGCTGCTCCCGATATCCGGACGCCACACGCACGACCATTTCCGGCTGTGGAATGTGCCATCGGTATTGAGCTTCGCGATCATGATCAGCCTCCAGCCGTCCCATTGATGCCCCTCAACCTCGGGTGGGTCAACTCCGCGTGTCGGCGTGGGTTTTTCCGATGTCAGGAAGCGTGTGGTAGCGGTCCTTCCGAAGGAGGATCCGCTGTCCGATTTCGGACGCTTACACGGACTGAGCTGCGCTCAATGGGCGGGAGAAGGACCTTCACACTTCGTAGCCGGGAATTCCGAGCCTGTCAGCCATCCGGCGCACCCGGATGAGTGCCTCCGTCATCCTCTCGGGCTCATCATCGCCGCGGAGATCCGGGCATTCTGGATGGATTTCCGGCGAATCGATGATCCCCAACTGGAACAGCAGATGGGCCGTGCTGTGTTTGTAGGCTGCGGCACTGCCGCGCGCATCCAGCCTGAAAACGGCGTCCTCGAGCGACTGCATGGCTTCGAACAGCTTGTAGACCCTCGCATCAAAGCCCCCATGGCCCGTGCGCCCCCGTTTGGCAGCCACGGCATCGTCCAGCCACATGTCCTTGGCTGCGCAGATCAACGGAGCAGCGGTCACGGCCGCCCCTACAAGCAACGGCTGGCCCAGGCGGATCGCCGTGGCGATTCCGAAGTCATCGCCACTGTGCGGCACGAAGGACAGCCGCAGGTCCTCGCACATGGCTGCCCAGTACAGAAAATGCGGCTCATCGAGGGTTGAGATTTTCCCGCCCACAAACTTCGGATGCTGCGCCAACTGCCACAGGAGCCAAGGTTCGAACGTCGTGGCCCACGGCACGAACGCTGGTTCCAGCGCATGCACCAGCGCTGGATGCGTCAGGTACTCGGCAATTTCGTAGTACGCATCCCTCCTCTTTTCGGGAGGCAGCTGGCTGAGATGGCGCGACGTCATCAGCATCACTTCGCAGTTCTCATGCTCCTGTACGAGGTCCAGCAGCGGACGATAGCGCTCGGCCCTGAATCCGCTGTCGGATTCCACTCCCCGCGCGGTCACCCCCGCGATGAACCGACGGACCGGAAAGTACTCGCGGAATTTCCGCAGGACTTCCGCATAGAGGGCCTCGCTCAGCTGAAAAATATACCCGGTGTCGGCATTCAGTACGAACACGATCTCCACCCCGTAATGGTCGGCCGCCGCAATCATCCACAGAATGCTCCTCCGGAAACCATCCCAGTCTGGCTCCCCTTCAATGAACGGCAGCAGCGCCGCGGCACACAATCTCGTCCTCCGCCGATGATTCACCAGCTTCTCCTCCGCCGTCCACGCCCACACGGTCTCGCTCCACTGGGTCTCAGGCTTCAGATCCGCAGGATTGAAAATCAAAGAAGAACTCATAATAGCCAGAAAAACCAGAGAATATGGGGTTCAGGGCCGCGACGCCGGTAATTTTAATCCGCATTGAAGGAAACGAGACCGTTCCGGTGGCAGGGTGGCGCTGCGTGCTTGCTCCGCAAAGCTGACGCCGGTGGGAATCCCGTCACAGCTCTGGGAGGGCTTTCTCAGTACCAGCGGGCCAAACCTGACTTCCAGATGGCCTTGAGGTCAGCGAGAGGTTCATCGAGGAAAGTGGCAGCACCGCGGGTGATCCGCAGGTGATCCCCGCCCTCGACCGTCCTGCCGATCACTTCCAGCGGCAGCCCGGCAAAGGCGGCGTGCAACGCCCCGAGCTGATCCGCCGCCACTTCCATCACGAACTGACCCGGGGTTTCATTGAACAGCAGTGTTGCTGCGGCACCACCAGCCGCAGGCAGCTCAATTTCCATGCCTGCACGGCCGCTGAAGGCCATTTCGGCCAGGGTGACCGCCAGCCCGCCTTCACTGACATCGTGCGCACTGAGCACCAAGCCCGCCTTCACGGCTTGATGGTAGGCCCGGTAAAGTTTCTGCGCGGCTTCCGGGGAAAACTGGGGAACCGGCTGACCCGCGAGCTTCTCGGTCCGCGCATAGACGCTCCCGCCCAGCGCATGGCTGCCGGTGCCCGCGAGCAGCAGCACACTTCCGCCCCGGCGCACACTGCTTCCCGTCACATGAGCGGCATCCTCCACAATGCCCAGCCCGCTGATCAGGGCGGTCACCGGAATACTGACCGGCCCATCCTCGGTATTGAAGTAGTTGTAGAAGGAATCCTTGCCGCTGATGAACGGCGTTCCGTAGACGACGGCCGCCTCCGCCAGTCCGCGCGCGCTTTCCACGAGGGCTCCCAGTTCCTTTGGTTCGTGCGGGTTCCCCATGCAGAAATTGTCCAGAATCGCCAGCTTGTCCGGATTCGCACCAGTCAGCACCAGTTGCCGCACGCATTCGTCCACGCAGGCACGCCCCATGGCCCGGGGATCATGCTTACCCCACTCGGGCAGGAGACTGAGCGCGAGCGAAAGCAGCCGTCGGCTCCCATCGATGCGGATGACACTGCCGTCCTGCGGCGCATCCCCGGAAGCCCCGGCCAGCGGCTTGAGCACGGTATTGCCCTGCACTTCATGATCATACTCCCGGATGATGGGTTCGCGGCTCACCACCGCGAAATCCGCGAGGACCCGCCGGAGAGCTGCGCCCAGCCCGTCATCGGAAAGCACCGGCAAAGGGGCCCAGACGGGAGTCGTCCACTCAGCCTTCAGATTGAGCCGCGGCGCATCATGCAGACAGCGGCAGTCCAGTTCGCAGACAGTCTCTCCATGATGCCGCACCTTCAGAATCCCGGTTCCGTCACTGCTTCCCAGCACGGTCAGTTCCGTTTCAAAAACCCCGGCCAGCTCACGCAGCCGCGGCAGGCACTTCTCCTGCACCGCCAGAACCATCCGTTCCTGACTCTCGCTCAGAAAGATATGCCAACTCTGCAGCCCTGGCTGCTTCAGCGGTGCGCGCTCCAGCAGGATTTCGCCCCCGGTTTCACTGAGCATTTCCCCGGCAGCACTCGAAAAACCTCCTGCCCCGCAGTCGGTTATGCACTCGATGAGACCTTCCGCGCGGGCCGCGAGCACGAAGTCCGCTGCCTTCTTCTCCTCAATGGGATTCCCGATCTGCACGGCCGTCTGGTCTTCCTCATGCGAACTCGTTCCGAGGGCCGCGCTCGAAAAGGTCGCCCCCTTGAGTCCATCCAGTCCCGTCCGTGCCCCGACCGCCACGATGACATGCCCGGGCTTCACTTCCTTCGGGATGTCCGCACTGGGAATGATTCCAGCCGTGCCGCAGAACACGAGCGGATTGTACAGGAAAGTGCCATCGAACTGAATCGCCCCGGCCACGGTCGGAATGCCCATGCGGTTTCCATAATCGCGCACCCCGCGCACGACTCCGCGCATGATTCCCAGAGGATGAATGACATCCTTTGCCCGGATGTCCTCCTGCCGGGTGTCCGGCGGTCCGAAGCAGAAGACATCGAGGGACGCCACCGGCTTGGCACCCTTTCCCGCTCCGAGGATGTCCCGGATCACTCCGCCAAGGCCGGTGTTGGCCCCGGCGTACGGCTCAATCGCACTGGGATGGTTGTGCGTTTCCACTTTCAGACAGGCCGCCAGCCCGGGATCCACTTCGATGAATCCGGCATTGTCCGTGAAGGCACTGAGCACAAACCCGGGCTTCTGCGCCATGATTTCCTCGCTGGGCTTCCGGATCAGCGTGCGGAAAATCCCATCAACCACCTCCGGAACTCCGTCGCGCACATGCTCGATCCGTGCCCCGAAAATCCGGTGCTTGCAGTGCTCGCTCCACGTCTGCGCGATGACTTCCAGTTCCACATCGGTCGGCTCCCGCCCTACTCCCCGGAAGTATTCCTGCACCGCCAGCATGTCTTCCCGGCTCAGGCTCAGCTTCATCTCCCGCGAAACCCCATGCAGGGCTTCGCCATCAAGGGACAGAATCGGGATCGTGCGGTAAATCGGACGGTCGGCAGCAGGAACGCTCATGCCTCATCAAGCAGCCACCCCGACCATAGTCAAACGCAGGAGATTTGCCTGCTCCCGGAAAAACCGCACTTTTCCCGTGCAGAACCCCCCCTTGGTCCGCGTATGATCGCCCTGCGCCATGCCATGAAACTCGCCACTCTTCTCTCCACTCTCCTTCTCGCCGGTCTTGCCACCGCCGCCGAACCTCCGCCGACCCCGGGAAAAAACGCCGTTTCCCTCTTCGATGGCAAATCGCTCGACGGATGGGAAGGCAACCCGAAACTCTGGAAGGTCGCCGACGGTGCCATCGCCGGAGGATTCCTCACGGAACAGGTCGAACACAACGACTTCATCGCCACACGCAAGCCGTACGCCAATTTCATCCTCCGCATGAAACTGCGCCTCCGCGGCACCGGCTTCGTCAACAGCGGCATCCAGATGCGCAGCACCAGAGTCGCCAACTCCAGCGAAATGCGGGGTTACCAGTGCGACTACGGCGACCCCACATGGTGGGGCTGCATCTACGATGAAAGCCGCCGCAACAAAGTCATGGCCCAGAGCGACATGAAGGCGCTCGATCCCGTCATCCGCCGCAATGACTGGAATGACTACGTGATCCGCGCCGACGGAGCCCGCATCACCACGTGGATCAATGGCGTCATGGGGGTCGATTACTTCGAAGCCGACCCCGCCATCGAACGCGAGGGACTCATCGGCATCCAGGTGCACGGCGGCGGCAAGGCCCTCATCGAAGCCAGGGACATCTTCATCGAAGAACTCCCCGCCACCCCGCAGATCAAGGGTGCCCCCGAGCCCAAACCGGCCGCAAAGCCGTCGCCAGTTTCCCCGCAGGAACAACTCGCCGGATTCACCCTTCCGGAAGGCTTCGAAATGGAACTCGTGGTCAGCGAAGACGAAGCGAAAGGCTTCGGGAAATTCATCACGGCCTGCTTCGATCAGAAGGGCCGCCTCTGGACGATGACGGCTCTCGAGTACCCGGTCGATGCCAATGAGAATCCCGCCGCGGCTGACGCCCTCTACGCCAGCAAGGCCAAGGACAAAATTCTGGTCTATGACATCATTGACCGCGGCACCAATGGCAGCCCGCCGAAATTCGCGAAGGAACCGACCGTGTTCGCCGAAGGCCTTGCGATTCCTCTGGGCATTCTGCCCTACAAGGACGGCTGCTACGTTCAGCACGGTCACGACATCGCCTTCCTCCGCGACACGGACAACGACGGCAAAGCGGACAAACGCGAAGTCGTCCTCACGGGCTTCGGCGTCCAGGATTCCCACCTCTTTCCCCACCAGTTCACCCGCGCCCCGGGTGGCTGGATCTGGATGGCCCAGGGTGCCTTCAACTACGGCGAAGTGATGGGCAGCGACGGGCGCAAAACAAAGTTCGACCAGACCCGCATGGCCCGCTTCCGGCCGGATGGAGCCGCCTTCGAAATCACCAGCAACGGACCCTGCAATATCTGGGGCCTCGCCATGAACGGGGAAGGCGAATCCTTCATCCAGGAGGCCAACGACTTCGGCTACCCGGTGATGCCATTCCACGAATACGGCAACTACCCCGGCTGCTCGAATGGCCAGTGGAAGAGTTACGCCCCGGAATTCCCCAGCACGGCCGAATTCCGCATGGGCGGCACCGGCCTCAGCGGCCTCGCCCTCACCGACCCTTCCGCTGCCTACCCCCCGGAATGGAGCGATGTCATGCTCGTCGCCAATCCCATCATCCGGAAAATCCAGTCGATCCGCATGCACCGCAGCGGTTCCGCATGGAAACTCGAATGGCTTCCTGACTTCGTTCAGTCAGCGGACGAATGGTTCCGCCCGGTCGCCCTCACCCAGGGCCCCGATGGATGCGTCTACATCACCGACTGGTACAACAAGATCATCAGCCACAACGAAGTCCCCCGCAATCACCCGGAACGCGACAAGAAACGCGGGCGCATCTGGCGGGTGAAGCACAAAGCCCAGAAATGCTTCCCCGTCCCGGATTTCACTACCCTGCCGGAAAAGGAGATCGTGGCCCAACTCGGCAGCCCGGCCACGGCCCAGGCCCACCTTGCATGGCAGGCCCTTCAGGACCGTCCCTCGCTTTCCGCAGAAACGGCCAACGCCCTCAAGTCGCTGATCGCTTCCAGCCCGAACCCGGCGGCGCGCATCCAGGCGCTCTGGGCGGCGGCCAACTACGGGGTCACTCCGCAGATGCTGCTCGACCTCCTCGCGCACCCGTCCCGCAATGTCCGCCGCGAAGCACTGCGCATGGCCCCGGAAATCGAGGTCGCCGGACCCGGCGATGCCCGCATGGATCTCGTCCGCAAGGGTCTCGCTGACCCGGATGCCGAGGTCCGCGCGGAAGCCATCCGCGCCACGGCCCGCCTCGCCCTCCAGAAATCACCGCATGCCCCGGCTTTCCTCGCCATCCTCATCGGAGCAAGCGAACCCAGCCTACCGGAACCCATGACGGTCTCGTCGCAGTCGGGCAAACCGATCCGAGCCGGAGCGGCCTACGAACGCGAATTCGCACGCTACCTTGTCCGGCTCTTCCTCGAACAGATGCCCGAGCAGGTCACGGCCTTCCTCAAGGGTAAGATCCCGGACGGCGTCACGCCAGACCAGCAACTCCTCGCCGCCCTCTCCCTCCCTCCAAGGGAATCAGCTCCGCGCGTCGCCGCCCTCATTGCTTCCCTCGCCCACCCGCCCGGAGATGAGGAAATCCTCCGCCTCGCGGAAGCACCCGACGCCCCGGAAGTGCAGGCCGCCCTCGCGAGCCTCATCGCCAAACCGGAAGCTCTCCAGTCGCTCCTCCGCCAGCGCGCCCGTTTCGACGCCCGCATCCTCGCCCCTCTCGTCACGGAAAAGGCACGCGAACTCCTCAGTGCGGACACCCCCATGGCCCTCCAGATCATCTCGGCCTTCAAACTGACGGCCCTTGAACCGGACCTCGCCAGGCTCGCAGTCTCGCAGCCCACCGTCCCCGTCTTCCGCACGCTCCGGGAACTCGGCAGCAAACGCGCCGACCTCTTCCTCCCGGCCTTCAAGTCGCCGCAGGCGGACGTCCGCGAGGAAGCCCTCGCCTGTCTCGCCGCCACCCCGGATCAGATCCTCCCGCTCTGGCCGCAGCTCTCGCCGGGCCAACGCAGCCGCGCCCTCGACGCGCTCAGCAGCTTCAAGGACGGTGCCGCCGCCGTTGTCGCGGCCGTGCAGGCACAGTCGGTCCCCACTGACGAACTCGACGGCCCCACGCTCGAGAAAATCGCCGCGGTTCTCGGCGAAAACGACCCCGCCCTCAAATCCCTCATGGAGAAAATGGGCAGCGCTTTCCGCCCGGTCCTCGTCCTCGACGGTCACAACGATTCCTTTGTCGATGAACCCATCACCCTCGAAGGCCCCTTCACCATCGAAACATGGGTCCGCCTCGCCAAAGGCATCGGCAACGACGACAGCATCCTCGGAGCCACCGGTGAAGCCGATTTCAACTTCTTCGGCAATACCTTCCGCGTCTGGACCAAGGGCGGCAACGACGTCATCGTCGCCAGCAAACCCAGCGTCCCGGACATGTGGACCCACATCGCCGTGACCCGCGACCAGCAGGGTGTCCTGCGGATTTATCTGAACGGTGAACCCGATCAGGCCGAAGGCAAACCGGACACCACCACCTTCCAGAACCTCCGCATCGGCCACAGCAATGTCCCCGCCGGAACCGGAGCCGCCCTCGCTGAATTCCGCGTCTGGAATGCCTGCCGCTCCCCGGAACAGATCCGCGCCAGCTTCGACCGATCATTCCACGGAGCCAAAGCCGATGGCCTCGTCCGACAGTTCTCGGGGAACTCATGGGGCAAACTTCACGGCACCGCCAAAGTCGCCCGCACCACGGACTTCCCTGCCGTCATGACAGAGGCCGAAGCCGCCGCCATGGACGCCAAATACACGAAATTCCACGCCCTTGCCTCGCGACCGGGCGACCCCGCCATCGGAAAAACGCTCGCCACGGTCTGCATGGGCTGCCACACCATCAATGGCACGGGCGGACTCATCGGTCCGAATCTCAGCGGGGCCGGAGCCATGGGCCTCGATGGGGTTCTCCGCAATCTCCTCACCCCGAATGCCGCCATGGAACCGGGTTACCGCGTCTACCGCGCCGAACTCGCCGACGGTTCCCTCAAGGAGGGCTTCCTCGTGAGCGAAGACGAAAAGGGCATCGTCTTCCGCCAGGTCGGCCTCCCGGACGAAGGCATCCCGCGCGACCAGATCCGCAGCGGCAAGTACCTCCGCCGTTCCCTCATGCCGGAAGGGCTCCTCGACGCCTTCTCGGATCAGGAGGTCTCTCACCTCTTCGCCTACCTGATGTCGCTCAAATAGCCGGACTTTCCCTGTCCGCTGAGCGGAAACCTTGGCTGTCTGCCCAAAGACACCTCCACTTCCCAAACCATCACCCTCCCCTCCTCCCATGAAACTCATGCTCGCCGCGCTCGTCATGGCCACCGCCTCCACCAGCCTCCACGCCGAGGAAACCGCGCCACGCCAGTCGGCCCAATCCATCGAAGTCAAAAGCTCCAGCAGCGATAAATCCAAACTCTCGTTCTGGCTCGCTCTCCCGCCGCAATCCCAGCCGAAACCCGCGGACGGCTGGCCCCTCCTCATTTTCCTCCACGGAGCCGGCGAACGGGGCGACAACCTCGACCAGGTCAAACAACACGGCCCCCCGAAACTCATCGGCACGGAAAAAGCCCTCGATTCCTTCATCGTCGCTTCCCCGCAGTGCCCCAAAGGCCGCTGGTGGGATGTCCGCGAAATCCGCCAGCTCGTCGACCACCTCTGCGAATCCCAGCCGGTCGACCGCAGCCGCATCATCATGACCGGACTCAGCATGGGCGGCTTCGGCACATGGAACTTCCTCGCGGAATACCCCGACCTGCTGGCCGCGGCCGTTCCCATCTGCGGCGGCGGAAAACCGGAAACCGCGGACCGCTTCAAACACGTCCCGCTCCACTGCTTCCACGGTGCCCTCGACAAGGTCGTCCCCCAGGCGAAAAGCGACGAGATGATCGAGGCCCTCAAAAAGGCGGGAGCCAAACCGCTCTATACCATCTACCCGGAGGCCGACCACGATTCATGGACCGCCACCTACGGGGAACCGAAGCTCTACGCGTGGATGCTCGACCAGCGCCGCCCGGCCAAATAACCGACGGCGTTCATTCCGGGTTGCACACCCCGGCCTCCGCGGAAGTCTGACGGACCGACTTCCGTCCATGAATTCTCCCGCGTCCCCTTCACACCTCCGCCTCGTCATCGCCTGCGGCGGCACCGGCGGCCACCTCTTCCCAGGCATCGCCGTGGCCGAGGAAGCAAAACGCCGGGGCTGGGAAACCCTTCTCCTCATCTCCAGCAAGCAGATCGATGCGCTCGCCACGGAGGGACATCAGGACCTCCGCTTCGAAAAACTCCCGGCCATCGCCATGCCCAGCCCGCTCTCGCCGGCCATGGCCAAATTCCTCTGGCGCTTCTGGAAAACCCGCGGGCAATGCCTCGAACTCCTCCGCAGCTTCAAGGCCGACGCCGTTCTCGGCATGGGTGGCTTCACGTCCCTCCCGCCAGCCATGGCGGGACGCAAACTCGGACTCCGCACCTTCGTTCACGAATCGAATGCGGTCCCGGGCAAGGCCAACCGCCTCACGGCCCGCTTCTGCGATACCGTCCTCGTCGGCCTCGCAGCCTGTGCGCCGCACTTCCCGAAATCCCGGACCCTCGTCACCGGAACCCCGCTGCGCGC
>JBIICE010000367.1:0-2522 GCA_044239025.1 Verrucomicrobiales bacterium | reverse complement strand
GGGAATGCATCGTTCGGGTACTGGGAAATTGACGGGGTTCGTCAGGCCGACGCGTGGGGTGCCGCGTATCCGTCGGCGAGTTTCACGATGGCAGGGAACGACGTTGCCGGGGTGGCGTATCTGTTTGCTGGCGACAGCGATGGCGACGGGATTCCCGACGCGTACGAACAGTATTATTACGGGACATTGGCGAACGGAGCCGATGCCGACAGTGATGGGGACGGACTGAGCCTGCTGGCCGAGCGGGCGGGCGGGACGTCCCCGTTGTTTGGCGACAGCAGCGATCCGGGCGGCGTGGCATGGGCGCAGAGTGCGCTCGTGGTGTACGACGGCAACGATGCGCCCACGGCGGTGCCGCTTTCCCTGACCCGGCTCAGCGGAACACCGATGCGGATCAGCATCGCGAGCATCCTTGCAGCCGGGGCCAGCGATTCCGATGCCCAGCAACTCACCGTCAGCGCCGTCGGTCCATCCGAGCAGGGAGCCAACGTGCGCATTTCCGGCAGTTCCATCCTCTACACTCCGGTCAACAATCAGGACGACAGCTTTCCGTATACCGTGCGCGACCCCGGCGGCCTCACCGCCACCAGCACCGTGAGCATCCGCGTGCTCGGGCACGAAGGCCGGATTGGCAGCTTCAGCCTCAATGCGTCGGGTCAGCCCACCATGCAGTTCGCCGGGATTCCTGGATTCCGCTACGCGATCGAGCGATCGGGCGACCTCACGAACTGGGAAACCGTGCAGACCCTGACGGCACCGCCCGCTGGTCTCTTCCAGTACACCGACCCGGCTGCGCCCGGAGGATCGATGTACTACCGCCTCCGCTATCTGCCGTAGCGCCCGACGCCTGGGCGCTATCTGCCGTAGCGCCCGACGATTGGGAAAGCAGCTTGAACCCGTGCGGGGTGCGACTAACGGGAGGGCACCTGCAACCATTCCATCAGAAACCGTGGCGCGCCGATCTGAACCATTGACTGACCATTCCGACCGGATGTCCCGCATGACTTCGCTGGATGCGTGGCGTGGGGCGGTCATGCTGCTGATGATGGCTGAGATTGTGCAGTGGTGGCGGGTGGCGGAGAATCTGAAGGAAGCGGGCTGGGCGCGACTGGGTGGCTGGCTGGCGTATCACAGCGAGCACGTGCCGTGGAGTGGCTGTTCGCTGCACGATCTGATTCAGCCCTCGTTTTCGTTTCTGGTGGGAGTTTCCATGGTGTTCAGCCTGCGGCGGCGGCGTGAGGAACAGAGTGGAGCGGCCATGGCAGTGCATGCGCTCTGGCGGTCGTTCCTGCTGGTCGGGCTTGGCATCTGGCTGCGGTCGCTTGGATCCGAGCGCACGAACTTCACCTTTGAGGACACGCTCACGCAGATTGGCCTGGGCTATCCGATGCTGTATGCGGTCGCACAGAGCCGCAGGCCCGTGGTGGCGTGGTCCGTGCTGGCATTGGTCCTCGTGGGCATGTGGCTTGCCTTTGCGCTGCATCCACTGCCGGGGAAGGAATTTGACTATCATGCGGTGGGGGTACCGCCGCAGTGGGCCATCGCTCCGGCCGACTGGATCCGCAGTGGTTTTGCGGGGCATTGGAACATGAACAGCAATGTCTCAGCAGCCTTCGACCGCTGGTTTCTGAATCTGTTTCCGCGTTCCCAGTCATTCCGGTTCAATTCCGGAGGATACTGCACCCTGAACTTCGTGACCACGCTGGGAACCATGCTCATGGGATTGATTGGCGGGACCGTGCTGACATCCAATCAGGCGACCCGCTGGCGCATGGGATGGTTTGCGGCAGCCGGCGTGGCCGCCATGGCGCTGGGCATTGTGCTCGATGCCACCGGAGTCTGTCCGATGGTCAAGCGCATCTGGACGCCATCGTGGACCCTGTTCAGCGGAGGCCTCTGTTTCCTGACGCTTGGTGCCTTTCACCTTGTCTGCGACGTCATGGAAATCCGTGGTCCTTTCCGGCCCCTTGTGGTGCTGGGAGCCAATTCGATGGCCGCGTACCTCATGGCGCACCTCTGGCCCGAATTCATCGGGAAGTCGCTCGTGCGTCACCTGCCGAACAACGCCTTCAGCGTATTCGGGGGGCAGTGGCAGGTCCCGCTGCTGGGCGTGTGCGTCCTGCTGATTGAATGGCTGATCCTGTGGTGGCTGTACCGCCGCCGGATCTTCCTGAAGATCTGAGCGCGGTCAGTACGAAAGAACCGCACGGATCTGCGGCCCAGCCGGAAGCCGTGTCCGGCCACCGAGGAAGGCGAGTTCGATGAAGAACGTCATGCCTTCCAGCGATCCACCGAGCTGGCCCACGAGTTCGGCCGCCGCCGCGGCCGTCCCGCCCGTCGCGAGGACATCATCGATGAGCCAGACGCGCTCGCCCGGAGCCACGGCATCGCGATGCAGTTCGATGTGATTGCTGCCGTATTCGAGGTCGTATCCGGTGCCCACCGTCTGCCATGGGAGTTTCCCCTTCTTGCGGACCGGAATGAAGCCGATACCGAGGCGGTCGGCGACCGCTCCTTCGAAG
>JBIICE010000151.1:0-10157 GCA_044239025.1 Verrucomicrobiales bacterium | reverse complement strand
ACAACTCCATCGACGAACACCTCGCCGGTTTCTGCAAAAACGTCGATGTCACCCTCCACGCCGATGGCTCCTGCTCCATCCGCGACGATGGCCGCGGCATCCCCGTCGATACCCACCCGAAATTCGGTATCCCCGCCGTCGAACTCGTCCTCACCAACCTCCACGCCGGCGGCAAATTCGGCCAGGGTGCCTACAAGTACTCCGGCGGCCTCCATGGCGTCGGAGCCAAATGCGTCAATGCCCTCAGCGAATGGTTCAAAGCGGAAGTCACCCGCGATGGCAAGGTCCACATGATCGCCTTCGAACGCGGCCGCACCGTCAAACCCCTCTCCGTCATCGGATCAACCGGCAACGACCGCACCGGAACCCTCATCACTTTCCTGCCCGACACCGAAATCTTCCAGGTCACCACCGAATTCCAGTTCGACCGCCTCTCCACGCGGCTCCGCGAACTGGCCTTCCTCAACCCGGGCCTCACCATCAACCTCACGGACGAACGCAGCGAGAAAGAACGGCACGCCACCTACCGCTACGACCGCGGCATCGTCGAATTCGTCCACCAGATGGGCGAAAACAAGGACCTCACCCCACCGGATCCCATCATCATCCGCGGCAAACGCGGACTTGAACTGGAGGCGGGCAAACCCCCGGAGGACTTCTACGTCGACCTCGTCATCCAGTACACCGACAGCTACACGGAACAGATCTACTGCTACGCCAACAGCATCTTCAATGGCGATGGCGGCACCCACCTCTCGGGCTTCCGGGCTGCCCTCACCCGCGCCGTCAATACCTACGCCAAGGCCAATAACCTCCAGCGCGAAAAGGATCCTCCCATCACCGGCGACGACTGCCGCGAAGGCCTCATCGGAGTCCTCAGCGTCAAACTGCCCAATCCGCGCTTCTCCAGCCAGACGAAGGACAAACTCGTCAATAACGAAGTCGAAAGCGTCGTCAGCAGCGTCGCCTACGAAGGCCTCAGCAAGTACTTCGAGGAACATCCCGCGCTCGCCAAACGCATCATCGACAAAATCATCACGGCCGCCCGCGCCCGGGAAGCCGCCCGCAAAGCCCGCGAAACAGTCCGCAAAAGCGCCCTCACCGGCGGCGGTCTCCCCGGCAAACTGGCCGACTGCTCGGAAAAGGATCCCGCCCTCAGTGAACTCTTCATCGTCGAAGGTGACTCCGCGGGTGGCTCCGCCAAGCAGGGCCGCGACCGCCGCACCCAGGCCATCCTCCCCCTCCGCGGCAAACTCATCAACGTGGAAAAGGCGCGACTCGACAAGGCCCTCGAAAACAAGGAAATCCAGACCATGATCACCGCCATCGGCGCGGGCATCGGCACCGGCGAAGGCGAGGGCACCTTCAACATCAACAAGGTCCGCTACCACAAGATCGTCATCATGACGGACGCCGATGTCGACGGCAGCCACATCCGCACGCTCCTCCTCACCTTCTTCTGCCGCCAGATGTCGGAACTCGTCCGCCGCGGCTACATCTACATCGCCCAACCCCCGCTCTACCGCATCACACGCAAGAAGCGCGAGGAATACATTCAGGACGACAGCGAACTGAACCGCATCCTCATCGACCTCGGAGCCGAGGAGGTTTCTCTCCGCAACCTCGCCGACGGGGCCGTGGTGAGCGCTCAGCAACTCCGCGAAATCCTCGAACTGCTCGCCCGGCTCGACCGCTTCGTCGATGTCATCCAGCGCAACGGCGGGAACTTCGAACACTACCTCGGTGCCCGCGACCGCGAAGCCCAGCGGCTCCCGGCCTACATGGTCAAAATCCGCAGCGGCAACGAGGAAACCGTCGCCTACTGCCTCGACGAGACCGCCCTCCGCTCCTTCGCGGAATCCAATCCGGACCTGCGCATCTTCGCCGACATCAGCCACACCCCAGACGCCGCCCGCACCGAAAGCGGCCAACTCCAGCGCCGCGCCCGGCTCTACGAAGTCCACGAAGCCCGCGCCATCGGCAAAATCCTCACGCAGCTCGGCGAAAAAGGCCTCGCCCTCGACCACTTCTCGGCTCAGGACAAACCTCTCTTCGAACTGATCGAACACGACGGCCGTCAGCACCCGCTCTTCGCTGTCCCGGAAGTCCTGCAGCGCGTCCTCGAAATCGGCAGACGCGGTCTCGAAATCTACCGGTTCAAGGGCCTCGGTGAAATGAACGCCAAACAGCTCTACGAAACCACCATGGACCCGAACCGGCGCAAGCTCCTCCAGGTGAAGTTCAACGAGGAGAACATGGTCGAAGCAGACCGCATGTTCACCATCCTCATGGGCGATGTCGTCGAACCCCGCCGCGCCTTCATCGAGGACAACGCGCTCAACGTCCGGCACCTCGACGTCTGAGCCCATCCTCCCGGACCGCGCCAACCGTATGCCCATCATGCCAGCCGTCCGCCGCGTCAATGTCCGCACCCCGGAAGTCATGCCCCTCGTCCAGGCTGAGGTCGAGGAACATTACCGCAGCCCCATCGTCGAAGCGGTCCGCGCCGCCGGCGGTACTCTCACCATCGGCCTGACCACCATCCGGCTCGCCCGGCAATTCGGCTTCTGCTACGGCGTGGAACGAGCCATCGATCTCGCCTACGCGGCCCGACGCGTCTTCGCGGACCGGAACCTCTACCTGCTCGGCGAAATCATCCACAACCCGGAGGTCAACCGCCAGCTCGAGGAAATGAACATCCGTTTCCTCCCCAGCCGGCCCGGCAACGAGGAACTGCAGTCGCTCAATCCGGAAGATGTCGTCATCGTCCCGGCCTTCGGCTCGGAAACCGCGGTCATGGAACAGATCGCGGCCCGCGGATGCGCCACCATCGACACGACCTGCGGCGATGTCATGAGCGTCTGGCGGCGCGTGCGCGATTACGCGAAACGCGGCCACACTTCCATCATCCATGGCAAGGCTTCGCACGAGGAAACCCGCGCCACGGCGTCGCGCGCCCTCGGCGACGATTCCCATGGCCATTACCTCGTCATCCTCACCCTCGGTGACTGCGATGCGGTCTGCCATTTCATCCAGCATGGTGGCAGCACGGAAGCTTTTCTCGCCCGTTTCGCCGGCGCTGCCAGCCCCGGATTCAATCCCGATCTTCACCTGCAGCGCATCGGAGTGGCCAACCAGACGACCATGCTCAAAAGCGAGACGGAGGAAATCCAGCGCCGTCTCCGCGCCGCCGTCGAGGCCCGCGACGGATCCAGTACGAATTTTCTGGCCTTCGACACTATCTGCGGAGCCACCCAGGAACGCCAGGATGCCCTCTTCGACATGCTCCGCCAGCCCATGGACCTCATGATCGTGGTCGGTGGCTACAACAGCTCGAATACCACCCACCTCGTCGAAATCGCGGAACAGCAACTCCCCACGTTCTTCATCCGCAACGCGGCCTGCCTCGCTTCCCTGGAACAGATCATTCACTTCGATCTGCACCAGAAAAAAGAACAGGCCAGCTACACGGACAAACTGCACGGCGACGGTCCCGTCACCATCGGCATCACGGCCGGGGCTTCCTGCCCGAACAACCTCATCGAGGATACCATCGTCCGGCTCTTCGCTCTCCGCGGGACGTCCCGCGCCGAACTCGAAGCCGCCCTGCCCCGCCCGCCGGAGACGCCGGCATGACGCCACCGCCGCTGCCGCCGCCTGGAATGCCGATCCGCCGGTTTCCAGTTCCGCTGGCTCCGGCTGTCATGACCGCCTGCCCCCTGATCGCCGCGAAGGCCTTTTTCTGGAATCTCGCGGAATGGCTCAGCGTCTTCCTCTGCGGACCGGTCCTCGCCCTGTGCTACCTTGCCACGGCTGCCGTGCTCCTGTGGTCGCTGATCGCCGCTTTCCGCTCAAAGGGATCGTGGAACCGATTTCTCCCCGCCATCCTCTGCGCCTCCGCCCTCGCCGCATCCCGGCTCGTCCCGTTCGATGAACTCTGGCTCAAGGCCGACTTCCTCCTCCGCCGCAGCGACCGCGAAATGGTCATCGCGCAACTCCGCAGCGGCACCATCCCCGCCCGCTTCCCTGGCAACTCCATCGAACTCATCGCCCTCCCGTCATCCCCCGCAGTCTCGCGCAGCGGCAATGACATCCTCGTGTCCGGATCACGACAGGATCCCTTCGTCTTCTTCTACACCTTCCGCGGCGTCATCGACAACTACGCCGGCTTCCTGCGCGTGCCACCCGGTCACCTTCCGGACGAATTCACCGCCGCCGGCGACCAACCATTCCTAACGGAAAAATTCGGCGACGGCTGGTTCTTTCTTTCCTTCCACTGAAACCGCCACCGCCCCGCCTCCTCCGCATCAGGCCACCATGGTCATGACACGGAGATAATTCTCCCCACGGAAATCCGGCGGCATGGCCCCCGGCTCCCACCGCTGCACGGCGCGCCCAGCCAACCGCGCCCCATCGGCCAGCAGCATCCGGAACTGCGATTCACTCAGCCCCCGGTGATTCGCGGAAACCTGCAGCCAGCCACCCGGCTCCAGCACCCGCAGACAGTCGGCCACCATGCCCCCAAGGTCACGCTCAACCCGCCAGACCCGGCCCTCGTCGTTCCGGGAAAACGTCGGCGGATCAAGCACCATCCCATGCCAGCTCCGCCCTTTGGCCGCAAAGCGCGGCAGCCAGCCACCCGCATCGCCGCGGCAGAAATAATGTTCCTCCACCGCCAGCCCGTTCGCCGCAAAATTCCGCTTCCCCCACTCCAGAAATGGCCTCGAAAGATCCACGCTGGTGGTCACCGCCCCGCAGCCCGCCGCCACCACGCTGAACGCACAGGTGTACGCAAACAGATTCAGGACCCGATCCCCCGGCCGCACCCGCTGGCGCACCGCTTCCTTCTGCACCCGCTGATCAATGAACAATCCCTGACTGTACCCGGCGCGGAAATCAATCTCGTACCGCCAGCCCAGTTCTCGCACGGAAACCGACCCGTCGGGCACCTCTCCTGCCATCGGCTCGGGACTCCTGCGGTCCTGCCGCTCCAGCCGCTTCCACGAAAGCGAACGCCAGCCACCGATCCCACGCGTGTCTTCCAGCCACGCAGGCCATTCCTCCCCCAGCGTCTGCACGAGCCAATGCCCCGCAAAGGAATCAATGAACAATCCCGGCATTCCATCCCCCGCCCCGTCAACCACCCGGAACGCATCGGTCTCGTCCCCCGGAAATCCCATGCGGCCACGCAGGGCCACTGCGTCGGCAAGGCGACCCGCGGCTCTGAAATCACTGCTCGCTTCCGGCATGGCAACTGCAAGGCATCCGGGCTTGCCTCCCCGGCAATCACCCTCAGATTCCAACCACTTCCGCGCTTCCGCCACGACATGCAACTCGAAGAACTGAAATCCGCCGCCGATGCCGCTCTCGCCAGTGGTCTCCTGCTCCCCGCCAGCCACGCGAACCTCATCGAACTCGCCTCGGCCAGCACGGACCCCACCGTCCTCGCAAGCCTCGCCGAACTCTCTTCCGCTGGCCAATGGCAGGAACTCAACGACCGCTTCTTCCGGAAACTGGCCTTCGGCACCAGCGGACTCCGTGGCCGCACCATCGGAAAAATCATCACGGCCGCCGAACAGGGCACGGCCCCGGCCGGATCCCGTCCCCAGTTCCCCTGCGTCGGCACCAACGCACTCAATTTCTTCAACCTCACCCGCGCCAACCGCGGCTTTGCCCGCTTCCTCACCACCTACTGGAAGTCCGAGAACCGCCCCGGCCGACCCTCGGTCGTCTTCAGTCACGATACCCGCCACTTCGCCCGCGAATTCGCGGAATTCTCCGCCCGCATCATGACGGAAAGCGGCGTCGATGTCTGGCTCTTCGAATCACACCGCCCCACTCCGGAACTTTCCTTCGCGGTCCGCCACGTCAATGCCACCGGCGGCGTCATGCTCACCGCCAGCCATAACCCCGCGCACGACAATGGCTACAAGGTCTACTTCGAAGACGGCGACCCCATCCTCGACCCCGTTGCCACGGGCATCCTCAACGAAGTCAATGCCGTCACCTCGGACCAGTACGATCCCCTTCCCGCTCAGGAACAGGGCCAGCTCCGCTTCCTCGGAAAGGAAATCGACGAGGCCTATCTCGCCCGACTCAAGGGCGTCATGCTCCAACCGGACCTGCTCGAAAAAGCACGCAATCTCAAAATCGTCTACACCGCCATCCACGGCACCGGCGGCGTCCACGTCCCCAGCGTCCTCCGCATGCTGGGCTTCCATTTCCTGACGGTCCCGGAACAGGACGTTCCCGACGGTCGCTTCCCCACCGTCGCTTCCCCCAATCCCGAGAACGCCGCTGCCCTCCAGATGGCCCTCGACCTCGCCGAAAAGGAACACGCGGATATCGTCATCGGAACCGACCCGGACTGCGACCGCATGGGCGTGGCGGTCCGCAACCGATCCGGTCAGATGCAGCTCATCACGGGCAATCAGATCGGTTCGCTCATGGCGTGGTACCGGCTCCAGACGTTCTTCGACCTCGGCATCCTCACCGAGGCCAACCGCTCTCACGCGGTCGTCGTCAAAACCATTGTCACCACCCCGCTGCAGGACACCATCGCCCGCGCCTTCGGAGTCCCCTGCGTCAATACTCTCACAGGCTTCAAATTCATCGGCGGTAAACTCGGCAAGTACGAACGCGCCCTGCCGCCGGAGATCCGTGCCCGCTACCGCGCGCTCAGCGACACCGAAAGCCGTGACGCCCGGCTTGCCCACAGCCGCTTCTTTGTCTTCGGGGGCGAGGAAAGCTACGGCTACCTCGGAAACGACTGGATCCGCGACAAAGATGGCAACAGCGCGGTCGTCATGTTCGCGGAACTCGCCGCCTGCGCCGCCAGCAGGGGCCTGACTGTCCCGGACCTCCTCGATGAGGTCTCTTCCCGCTACGGCGTCTTTGTCGAACACACGGAAAGCCCGGAATTCCCAGGTGCCGACGGCTCACTCAAAATCCAGAAACTCGTCGAAAGCTACTCTGCTTCCCCTCCCACCACGCTCGATGGCACCACGGTCACACGCATGACTCATTACGGAAAACAGGACGTCTACGACGAGGAAGGCGACCTCATTCCCAAGGAGAACATGCTCGTTACGGAACTCGCCGATGGCCGTCGCTTCGCGGTCAGACCGTCGGGCACGGAACCAAAGGTCAAATTCTACTTCTTCGCCTCCCGCTGCCCCTCCTCGGGCTCGACGCTCCCGATCGATGAAATTCCACAGATCCGCCGCGAGGTCCGCGCCTCGATCGACAATCTCTGGAAGGACGTCAAAGCTGACATCGACCGCCGCCTCGCTTCCTGATCCCCACCATGCGGCGGTTTGTCCCGATTCTCCTGCCGGTCCTCAGCGGCCTCCTCCTCGCCATCCCGTTCCTCCTGCCCCAGGATTCTCCGGCGGGATCCGGACTCCTCGCCTTCGTCTGGCTCATCCCGTTGCTCGCTGCCCTCCACCGGGGCCCACCCTCCGCCTCTTCGGGCTTCCGCAAAGGCTGGCTCGCCGGGGCCAGTTTCTTCGGTGCCACGCTCTGGTGGATTGGACACGTGACCACACCGGGGATGCTCGCTCTCGTGGCCTATCTCGCCCTCTACCCGGCCCTCTGGGCGGCTGCCGCCAGCACCATCAGACCGCACCGATGGCAAGGCAAACTGGCCGCCGCCCTCGCCCTCGGTGGCCTCTGGTGCGGCCTCGAATGGCTCCGCGGCATGCTGCTGAGCGGTTTCCCCTGGAACGGAGCCGCGGCCCCACTGGTCTCGCTCCCCGGGCTGCGCGACTGGGCTCCCTTCCTCGGCGTCACGGGCACGGCCTTCTTTCCCATCACGCTTCAGTGCCTCGCCTTCCCGCTGCCCACTGACCGGAACCTGCGGGGCGCGCTCGCCGCCACCGCCGCGCTCGCCTTCGCTCCCCTCACTTTCCCCTACCAGCCAACCGACCGCTTCCCGCCACTCAAGGTCGCCATCGTACAGCCGAATGTCAGCATGCAGGACAAAATGTTCGGCGACGACGCGGTCCAGCAGCGCCGCTACGACGAACTCATCGAAACCAGCCTCGCCACGCTCGCCTCTCAGCCCGACCTCATCGTCTGGCCGGAATCCGCTCTTCCCGGATGGTTCCACGACGCGGCCTCCGCGGATGCTTTCGCGGCCCTCCTCTCAAAGAAGACTCACCTCATCACGGGCTGCGACTCGGAAACGATCGACGGCGCGGCTCCGGACGACTGGAACCCACGCAACTGCATGGCCCTCGTCTCGGAAAAATCGGACAATTTCCAGCTCCATGCCAAGGTCCGCCTCGTCCCATTTGGCGAGTTCATCCCGTTCCGCCGCCAGTTGCCTTTCCTCGAATCAATGCTCGGCCACCTGATCCCGAGGGACTTCGCCCGAGGCACATCCCTCCTCCCGCTCACCATCCCCGGCCCCGCGCCCGCGGCCCAGATTATCCCGCTCGTCTGCTTCGAGGACACCATCGGCAGCCACGCCCGCCAGTTCATCAGGGATGTCCCTCAGATCATGGTCAATGTCACCAATGACAACTGGTTCCACCACAGCCCCGCCGCCACCATCCACGCACTCAATGCCCGCTGGCGCTGCCTGGAACTCCGCCGCCCCATGATCCGCTGCGCCAACACGGGGTTCTCCTGCGCCATCTCGCCTGCGGGCCACCTCACGGCCTCGCTCCCTCCCTTCACAAGGGGATCGCTCCTCACGGAAATCGCTCCTTCAGCCTCACCGCCCACTTTCTTCGCCCGCCATGGCAATGTGTTCCCGGCCTCCGCCGGAGCTGCCGCCCTCGCGGCCCTCTTCCTGCTGCGTCCCCGCCGCCCCGCCCCATGAGCCCGCCACCCATCACGGAAACCTCGGAAGAGGTCATGTTCTTCGACACCGATGCCGGTGGCGTCGTCCACAACATCGCTTACCTCCGCTTCATCGAAACCAACCGCACCAGGCTCGGCAGCCGCATCGGTCTCGACGTCCGCGCCATGGCCGCACAACAGCAGTTCGCCGCCGTCGTCCGCACGGAAATCGATTACCGCAGACCGGCTCTGCTCGCCGACCAACTCACCATCCGCGGCTGGCTCGATTCCTTTGAACGCGCCACGTTCTGGTGCGCCTTCGAAATCATCCGTCCCTCCGACCAGGCGCTCCTCGTCAGCTGCCGTCAGCAACTCGCTCTCGTCGAACTCCCCAAAGGCAAACCGATCCGTCTCCCCGCCGACTGGAAGTCGCGCTGGCCTCACCTCGGCACCTCCCGCCCCCCTGCCTGATTTCCCTCCATGCCGGCCGACCTGTCCTCCGCCCTGCTCATCACCGCAGCCCTCCCGGTCTTCCTGATCATGGGCACCGGTGCTCTCCTCCGCCGCCTCGGCATCCTCTCGCAGGCCAGCGACTCCGCGCTCATCGGCCTCGCCGTCAACGTCACCTACCCCTGCTTCATCCTGCAGAACGTCGTCGGCAATCAGGCTCTCCTCCGACCGGAAAATGTCATTATCCCCTTCGCCTGCGGCGTCTTTTTCATGCTCCTCGGCGGCGCGCTGTCCTTCGCGGCCGCTCCTGCCTTCGGCCTGCGTGAACCCACCACCCGCCGCACCTTCGCTCTCGCCTGCTCCATTCAGAACTACGGCTACCTCCCCATTCCCGTCATGTCGGTTCTCTTCCCCGGCGGCGACTGGATGGGCGTCCTCTTCGTCTACAGCCTCGGTGTCGAACTCGTCCTCTGGACCGCAGGGGTCTGGCTCATGCAGCCTTCGGCCCACGGTGCCTTCCGCAACATGTTCAATCCGGTCGTGCTCTCCATCGTCGCGGGCCTCCTGCTCAATCTCGTCAACTGGTCGCCCTTCGCCACCCCCACCCATCCGGCTTCCTGGGCCATCTCCACGGTCCAGCGCACCACCGCCATGCTGGGCGACTGCGCGGTCCCCATCGGCCTCCTTCTCGTCGGCGCCACGCTCGGCGACCTCATGAGCCGCCCGGGCTGGCTCGGCGATTTCCGCGCGGCGGCCGGCGGGATCGTCATGCGTCTCGTCATCCTTCCGCTCACCATGATCGGGACCATGCTGCTGCTCATGGGAACCAGCCCGGATTTCCGCCACGTCATCGCCATCCAGGCGGCCATGCCCGCCGCGGTCTTCCCCATGATCATCGCCCGGCGCTACGGCGGTCACGA
>JBIICE010000368.1:0-2522 GCA_044239025.1 Verrucomicrobiales bacterium | reverse complement strand
CCGAGTAGATGCCGAAGAACTGGTCGCCGATGGTCGATTTTGGTCCCGGATTACCGGTGAACTGAATGTCTTCAATACGAAACGGCTGCGTGCTGACAGGCTCTCCATTGCCGTCCCAAGCGCTGAATAAGGAATAAGATTCCACCCCGGGCTGCGCCTGGACAGCTCCTATTAGCGCGAGCCCCGCATACAATGGATGACGCCCGTCGGGGCTCGGCGCGAATCGGATGTCGAACTGAATCGGGGCCTCCCTTGACGATGGTCCGCTAATAAGATTGCCGAATCGAGCGGCACCGTCAAGGCGGCCATCCTCTTCGTCCACACCGCCGACACGATCAATACTGTGAGGAGAAACAATGCTGAGCCCTGGTGTGTTAAGCCTCCAGTCTTCCACGTCCTCAACGATGATGTCCCCCGCAGCCATGCCGCCGAAGAACGGACTGTCCAGCCGCCCGCGGTAATGCACCGGGCCGAAGGCCGTGACGGCGGCGCCGGCACTCGCACACAAGAGGCACATGAGAAACAAGTGGCGCAGCATACTTTGATGTCGATCAATAGCTATACAGTGGAGCGCCCCCGGTAGTCGCTCCACTTCTCATGAGAGTTTTTCGTGGTGGGTTGATTCTTCGGGTTCGGGTTGGTCTGACTTTCCGGCTTCAGGATCGGGGATCGGCCCGCACTTGGCAAGTCCCAGGGTGGGCGGGTTCAGGCATGCAGCCGCGAATTCGGCGGCTGTCCGATCGCCCAGCGGTGAATGCGGTCGGCGGTGGTTGTATCTGTCACGGTGTTCCGCGCTGATCACCCTGGCTTCCAGCAGGCTCGTGAAGCTTTCCACGTCGCGGAACTCGTCGCGGAACGTCGCATGGAAGCTCTCGATGAAGTTGTTCTGCCATGGAGAACCGGGTTCGATGAAGAGCGTTCTGAAACCTCTTGCTGCGATCCAGTCCTTCACGGCTCTGGCCACGAACTCCGGCCCGTTGTCCGAGCGGATGAAGTCGGGAATTCCGCATTCCTTCACCCGTCGGTCGAGAGTCCGGATGACATCGCTGCTGGTCATCGAGCGTTCCACTTCCAGCGACAGGCATTCACGAGTGAACTCGCCGATCACGGGAAGCCACTTGAGACGGTCTCCCCATTCGGCCCGGTCGAACACGAAGTCGCAACTCCAGACGTGGTTGATCCGCTCGGCCTGCAGGCGCTGCGTGCCGTTCTCCAAATGGCCCATGCGGCGCTTCCGGTGGGCCGGGCCTCCCATTTTCCCTCCGCGACGGCCTTCCTTATAACCATGCGAGTGCCTCGCAGGTCGCCATGCTCACCGCCATGATGCGGCGGGTTTCCTCGCCGGTCACGGCCTCTTCGACAGTCCGCAGCTTCCTGATGACCTTTTCGGTGGTATGTCGTTTTCGTTTCATGGGAGTCATTGGCGCGCACGCGCCGGGGCTCTCGTGAGTCATGGACCACTTTTTGGCGAGCATTCCCGATTGGTCTCGAGGAATGACACGCGGCGCGGGGCTTGACGAGGTGGCTCCGCAATGTCAATAGTTGCTAATTATGAATGTCGCACTGACCGCCCATTGGGAAGGCTTTATCCGCCAGTTGATCGAAAGCGGGCGTTACAACAATGCCAGCGAGGTTGTTCGTGCCGCCCTGCGGAAATTGCAGGAGGTGGAGGGCGAGAGCTTTCCCGCAGGCAGCCTCAAGCACCTCTACACCAAGGCGGAGAATGATGAGGAAACCAAGCTCGCCCGCAAACTCCGCACCCCTGCGCCAGCCGAGGTATGAAGCCGTGGGACATCTACACCTACGATTTCGGCGAAGCCGGGCCACACCCGGCGGTCATCGTCTCGCACCCTGATCGCGTTGCCAAGGCCCAGTGGGTGAATGTCCTATTCTGCTCGACCCAGCGAGCCAATCGCCCGCCCAAAGCAACCGAAGTCCGCCTCAACGGCTCCGATGGGCTGGATTGGGAAACACTCTGCCGCTGCGATGCCCTGTGGCTGGTGGAAAAGTCCCTGCTCACCAGGAAACGGGGCACCGTTACCACGTTCCGCCGCCGTCAGATCGTGGATAAGATCAATGCGAGCATGGGGTGGAAGTTGGTGTAGCCCCTTCCAATCAGGCCGATAGATGTCAAGGTAGTCGTCCAGTTTATCATGCGGATGGATCAAGCGACGCGTTTGGCGATTGGCTCGAGGGAGCGCTGGGAGACCGGGTTGAGGGTCGTGGAGCGTACCGGGGACCAGTTGCGGGTGCGGCGGCCGTTCCAGCGTTCCGGATGGCGTTCCTTTGCGGTGCGGTAGACTTCCGCACGCCTGGCAAGTCTGCCCGCGAAGCCCTTGAGCGCAGCCTTGGCCAAAAGATCGCCGTCTTTCCCTGATGATCCGGGCGGGAGACCGCAAGTTCAGCGGCCTCGTTTTGCGCCGAGGACCTTCTCGATTTTTCCGAGTGGCAGGCAATTGACGACATCGTTCCTTGTGAGCCATCCCTTGCGGGCCGTGCGGATGCCGAACCAGAGGTCTTCG
>JBIICE010000366.1:0-2537 GCA_044239025.1 Verrucomicrobiales bacterium | reverse complement strand
TGTCGCGCGCTTTGTCGTAGAGTGACTGGTAGATGCGCAGGGCTTCCGGCAGGTTGCCGCTGCGCGCGGCTGCGGCCGCGAGCCGGATGCTGATTTCCTCGTTATCCTTGAAGCGGCCCGCGGAGCTTCGGAGCAACTGGAGGGCCTCATGGAACTGATTTCCGGTGCTGAGGATGTCTGCCAGCGTGAGGATGGGCTGCGGCGAGGCGGGAACGAGCTGAGCCCAGCGGCGGGCAGTGGCCTCGGCTTTGTCCGTCTGACCGGCGCGCAGGAGCAGTTGGGTGAGCAGGCGTGTGTCGTCCGGTTTGGCCTGATCCGGAGGCGAAGCGAGGGCTTCCTGGGCGATGGCGGCCTCCTGCCAGCGTTCCTGCCGTGAGAGGAGCGCCACAAGGAAAGGGGTGCCTGTGCGTGGTGGCAGGGAACGGAGGATGCGTTCTGCATCGGTGGGGTTGCCCTCCGCTTCCAGCAGTCTGGCGAGCAGACATTGCTCGGTGGGTGAGGAATCGCCTGCGGTGAGCTGTCCGCGGAAGCTTTCGCCCGCCTTGGCCGAGCGGATGACCACGAGGGCGGCATCGATCGCTTTGAGTTGATCCGCGGAACTGCGTGCCGAGGCCAGCAGAGGACGCACAAAGGAAAGTGCCTCGCGGCAGCGGTCGGCGGCCGGTGCGATTTCGGTGAGCCGCTGCAGGAGGTTGAAATCCGGCTGCGGCTGGCGCGGGATGGCATCGGTCAGCAGTGCGAAGGATTCGGGCACTCCCGCGTTGGCGGCCACTTTGCTGGCGATCTGGAGCATGAGCAGCGGGGATGCGGTCGCGGCGGAAAGTTTCCAGATGGCGAGGGCCTCGGGAAGGCGCTCGGCTCTGGCAAGGTAGTCCGCGCGGGCGAGCGTGAGAGGGGAATCAGGCGCGCCGCTGGAGGTTTCGGTGGCAAGGGAATCGGCAGCCGCGGCCGGATTACCGGCTTCGGCGAGGAGAGAAGCGCGCCGGAGCAGAGCGGCTTCCGTTCTGCCGCTGCGGGCGACGAAATCGTCGAGCAGCGAGAGGAATCCGGCGTTGTCGCCGGACTCCCGGCGCAGCTGAGCGAGTCGGATGATCAGTTCCGGATTGTCCGGTTGCTGGGAGCGCAGGGATTCGATGAGGGCGAGGGCTTCCCCGGTGCGGCCTGCTTCGCGGAGTAACGCGGCGCATGCTTCGCGCACCGCAAGGTCGCCCGGCATGAGGTCCGCAAGCTGGCGCAGGGTGGCGATGGCTTCATCGCGGTCACCGGATTCCGCCATGATGGCGGCGCAGGTCCGGTGCAGAGCAGGCCGCAGGGGACGATCCTCGAGTTTGGCCGCGAGCAGCGTGCGGAGTCCCGCGAGATTATTCTGCCGACGGAAGAACTGGCTGATCTGCGAAAGGATTTCCTTTTCAAGCCATGAGGAAACGGCGGTCTCGCCGAGGCATTCCAGCCAGGTGGCGATGGCCTTGTCGGCGTTGCCCGCTCCCGCGTGAATATCGCCGGTGCGGAGGCGGTTGAGGAGTCTGGCGTAGGGATCAGTCAGGAACGAATCCAGTTGAGCGGCGGTGGCGAGGGCTTCTGTGAAGAGGCCCTCTTCCGTCTGCAGCTCGACGAGGTCCTCGAGGAGGGTGATGTCCCCCGGGCGCTGCGCGGTTAGTTCCTTCCAGAGCACCATGGCTTCGTCCGTGCGGCCTGTGCGGCAGAGGAGGCGGCCGAGCAACTGTCCGGCGCGGAGGGACTGGGCGGAGTTGGGGCCTGCGGTGGCGCGCGCCTTCGTCAGACTGGCGATGGCGGCATCGAAGTCGCGCAGTCGTCCTTCCGCGGTGGCGCGCACGAGCCATGCTTCCGCCAGGTCCGGCGCTTGCCCGGTGGCGTTGCGGAGCGCCTGCAGGGCTTCGTTGTCCTTGCCCTCGCGGAGAAGGAAGATGCCGAGCAGAAGCTCACTGGATCCGGTGATGTCGGTGGCGCAGCGACTGCGCAGCAGCGATTCGAGCGAGGCAAGGTCTGCTGATTCCAACCATGCATCGATGAAGCGGTCGAAGAGTGGACCGGGCGCGGGACGGCGTGCGAGGGCGGCGAGGGCGCGGGCCGCTTTCTCCGGGACGGCGGCAGTTTCCGCCGGAGCTGGACAAGCCGCTGCCAGGAGCAAGGCGGTACCCGCCACAAAGCAGCATCGCGTGCGGTTCATGGAAGACACCATGGCGACGGCTCCGGATGAGGCGAGCGCAAAACCACGGCTGCCTCTCCGGAATCGGAAACCGCGCTGTCGCATGACCGACGCGATTTCATGAGCGGACCTGGCTGCGTGGGGGTGATGCCCGCGGGCTCGGTGCGGTTCAGACCGGACCGCATGGCCGCAGCAATGCGGGTATGCCATGGAAGTCGGGCCGGGGAGATTGACAGGTGTGGGGGTGAATGGGTATGGGGATAGGTGATGAGGCGAGAGATCCTGACGATACTTCTGAGCGGGCCCCTGCTGGTGGGGGAGGTGCGGGGTGATCCGGATGATATGGCCGGTGGGGGTGCGGAGTTGATCG
>JBIICE010000365.1:0-2542 GCA_044239025.1 Verrucomicrobiales bacterium | reverse complement strand
CTGAGGACGGTGAGCAGCACGAGCATGGCCTGCTGCGCGAGATCAAGGGAAAGACCGTAGGCCTGAGCCACGAAGAGGACCACGCAGCCTTCGTAGAGGGCAGTGCCACTCATGTTCATGGTGGCACCGAGCGGCAGGACGAATCCGGCGGTGGGCGCGCTCACGCCGAGGTCTTCGCGGGCGACGCGCAGGGAGGTGGGCAGCGTGGCGTTGCTGCTGCTCGTGGAGAATGCCGTGAGCAGAACCGTGCGGACCGCGCGGAAGAAATCGCGTGGCCGCACCCGGCTGAAGAGCTTCAGGAGAAGCGTCATGGTGCCGAACAGGTGCACCGCCATGACCGCCAGCACGGCGAAGACAAAGATCAGGAGCGGCCCGAGAACGGAGGCACCGAAGCGGATGACCGCCGAGGCCATCAGGCAGGCCACGGCCCACGGAGCGAGGGCGAGAGCGAAGTCCACGATCTGCGTCCCGATTCTGGCCATGAGGTCCATCGCTGCGATGAAGTTGCCGCGCTGCGCAGGGTTCAGTTTCGTGGCGGCCATGCCGCAGAGGAGGGCAAAGGCGATGAGCGGAAGAATCTGGAGATTCGGGTCGGCCAGCGAGGTCAGCCAGTTCGCCGGAAAGAACATCTCCACGAAGGAAGCGATCGTGATACTGCCGCCCCTGGCGGCCAGTCCGGCCTGTGCCTTCTCCACCGCGCTGGCTTCCGTGACCACCAGCTCGCTGCGGGCGGCGGCCTCGATGGCGGTTCCGGGAGCCAGCCAGTTCATGACGAGCAGCCCGAGGATGGTGCCGATGGCCATGTTGAGCGCAAAGAGGGCAAACGTCCGCCCTGCCAGCCGACCGAGCCGCTCCATGCGCCCCAGCTGGGCGACGCCGAGCGCGAGGCTGGCGAAGACCAGAGGAACCACCACCATGCGGAGCATCCCGAGGAAGACCTTGCCGACCGGGGAGAACAGATTGCCATCGATCCAGGAAAGGGCCGCGGGCGCCACGACCCCCGCGGCGCGCAGTCCCTGGAGCAGCAGGCCGGCAGCAATGCCGCAGAGGAGACCAATGAGAATGCGGCGGTGCATGGCCGGGCACTACACGTTCCCCGCTTCGGACGCAAGCTCCCGCCAGCAGTCCGCACCCCAGTCGTACCGCTGCAGCGGCCGAAGCGACTTCTTGTAATCGTAGATGCCCGGTCCGGCGGTGGCGTAGCCAGGGTACAGCCACTCCATGCCCGTATCCCGCGCCCAGTGAATTTCCTTCAGGAGGGTGAAGATGCCAAGGCTCCGGTGCGATTCGTCCGGATCGAACATGGCGTAGACACTGGAGACCGCCCGGCTGCCGACATCAAGGTAGCTGACCGCCACCAGACGCCCGGCGATGCGCACTTCGACCGAGACACAGCGGCAGGGATCGGTCGCCGGATGGTCCGACCCCATGAAGTCGCGCAGCGAGTCCGGAACATTGTGCCGGAAGCGCGTCCGGTGCCGGAAAAAAAGCGCCTCCTGTTCCGGGCCCACCGCTGCCGGAACGATGCGGACGTCGGTGTCCCCGTTGCGGCGCAGGACGCGGCGCTGGCTTTTTGAATCCATGTGATGCCGCAAATCCAGTCTAAGTGGATGGATTTGTGAGGGTTTGTCCGATCCGTCCACGATAATGGAATACCGGAAGAATTGCGGGCCGAAATGACGCCATCCCCGGGACCAGAGGGCGTCCATCGCGTCCGGATTCACGGATTCAGCGAGGAAAAACTCATTGATGAACATTTCAGGTAACCAGGCATCACTTGGCATAAGTCTTTAATGATGAGCAAAATGTCAACTTTTAAGGCAGTGCCGCTGCATCCGGTGAAAAAAAACGGATAGCGAACTTGCGTTTCGTACGTTTTTATGGAAATCGGTTTTTCCGTAGCCCGTCCCCCTTATTCGGGCACACACCAACCACATAACCTGCAAAACCCCGTGGGAACAATTACGAAACGAGACCTCGTCACGCAGATCGCCGACCAGACTGGACTGACCCAGAATCAGGTGTTCGACGTGCTGCAGCTTTTCCTTGAGGATGTGACGCAGCATCTGGCGCAGCAGAGTGAGGTGGTGCTGCGGAATTTCGGGACCTTTGAGGTGAGGGTGGCGAAGGCCAAGGTGGGACGGAATCCGAATGATCCGGGGAAGGACGTGCCGATTCCGGCCCGGTGTGTGGTGAAGTTCAAGCCTGGCAAAGAGCTGAAGGAGCGGGTGGCGGCCCTGAAGCCGGCCGTGCCTGCGAAGAAGAAGAGTGGAAAGGCGAAGTGAGGCGATTCGCTGTCCGTGGGCTCGGGGAATTTCCGAGGGTCTGATTGGCGCGCAAGGCGATTGCAGTGCCGGGGAAACGGGCTGATGGGATCCTGTGCCGTGGCGGCTGGGCTGCCATGGGAACTCAGAAAACCTCCAACAGGAAAAACTCATGAAGAAATCAATGCTGTCGATTGCGGCGCTTTGTCTGATGGCGATGCCGGTGGTTCCGGTTTACGCGGCGGACAAGGATGCGGAGAATGCGGACAAGGAAGCGG
>JBIICE010000364.1:0-2552 GCA_044239025.1 Verrucomicrobiales bacterium | reverse complement strand
GGGGTCGCGAGGCCGAGCAGCAGCGCGGATAGAGCGCCGACAAGGGAGACCGCGGTGTGCGGGGCGAGCCGTTCGTTGATCCGCCGGAAGGCGACTTCGATGTCCCATCCTTCGAGGTGCGTGCGGCTATTGATGTAGAGAGAGAATCCTGCGGCGGCGTAGAACGGTTCGATGAGCGCAATGGCCAGCGCGTAGCAGAGATTGCCGAGCTGGAGAGTGGCGTTGGAGATTTCGGAAAGCGAAAACGAGCCAGCCTCCGCCGCTTCGGTGAGGGTGGCGAAAGGGCTTTCGGGGAGGAAGTTTTCGGCGGTGAAGTAGAAGGCAAGGCTCACGGCCAGTTCCAGTTTCACGGCGACCCACGTGAGTGCCCAGGCGCTGCCGCCGCCATGCAGCGCGAGGAGAGCGCAGCGGTCCGCCCGCGCTTTGCCCGAAAGGCCTTCGAGGATGGGGACGGGAAGACGGAACGAGCGCGTTCCCGAGAGCCGGCGCCACGCAAGGGAAGCAGCCAGCCCCCGCCAGAGCGAGCGGGAGCGGTCGTCCCAGAAGCCGCGCAGCGAGGGGGGCGCCCCGAAGAGCGAGCGGCTGAGGAAGTGGATCGGCTGACGGGTGAGAATCGGTTTCGACCACCAGAGGATGAGCGCGGTCCAGCCCGGGTGATTCCAGAGAAGCGTGAAAACCAGCGACCACAGCGGCAGCGCCATGGCCAGCCAGCCTTTCATGAGGCTGGGCCAGTGGGATCGGGCCATGGCGCAGCCGAGGTCGATGGCTTCCCATGCCGAGCGGGGCCGGAGAACGGCGGTGGCCTCGTCGAGTTTCATGGGGAGGCCGAAGGTGCTTTGGTTCGGCCGGCCATGGCGAGGTAGGCGGCAAGGAAGCACCAGTTGGCGATGCCGACGGAATACTTGATGGCCGGGGGGGCTGGAGAGGCTGACCAGAAGCCTTCGATGAAGGCCGCGAAGAAGACGAGCAGACTGCCCCCGTAGATGAGGGGAAGGGCGCGTTGTCCCGCTGCGGCGAGGGCCGCGGGGCGCGACAGAGGGCCAGGCTTGAGGACCGCCCTTCCAAGAATCAGGCCCGCGGTGCCGCAGATCACGATGCCACCGAGTTCAAAGGCGGCGTGACCCGAGACGAAGGAATAGAATTTCCCGGTATCGCCCGCGTAATGGACGTAGCCCTGCATGGCTCCGATGACGACGCCCTGGTAGGCGAGCATGAAGAGGGCACCGACCATTGCGAGAACGCCCGAGCCAGCCATGCGCAGGGCGATGCTGACATTGTTCCAGATGTAGTGGCCGAACATGGCGAAGTCCGATCCAAAGGTTTCGCGCAGGAATTCCCTCGTATCTTCGCTGCGGCCATACATGCCGTCCATCATTTCCATTTCATCCGGACCGAGAACCGAGAAGATCCAACGCGGGTCGAAGCGGGCGGCGGCGACCATGCCCGCCATGGGCCCGAAGAAGAGGAGCGCGGAGAGGGCGAGGAGGCGCCATTCGCGTCGGGCGGTGGCCGGGAAATCCGTGGTGACCAGCCGGGTGAAGCGGCCGGCGGCATTGCCTTCCTCCCGGGAGAGGAGGTTGCGGCAGCGGATCATGAGGTCGTTGAGGTCCGCGCAGAGGGATTCGCTGTAGAGGCGGTGCTGGGCGAGGGCGTAGTCGGCGCAGATCTGACGGTAGAGCGATGGCAGCAGGATGGCGTCGGGTGTGCGGGCGCGTTTCTCGAGAGAAAGGACGAGCATGCGGGTTTCCTCCCAGCGTGCGGAGTTCTGTGCGGTGAAAGCCTGCTGGGTCATGGTTGGCGGGGCTGGGGATCAGGAATCACGCAGCCACTTTCCAAAGGCGAGGAGGCGTGCCGTGCTGGCCGGTCCCGTGCTGCCGGTGAGGGCCGAGGCATGGCTGGCGAGTTCGTCACGGCGGGCATCGGACCATGAAGGGGAACGTTCGAGGAAGCGGATGATGGCGCGGCGTTCCTCGCGGTGGAGGGGGTATGGCGGGGGTTCGCTGCCTGCGACCGCGCCGGATGAGACGGTGGCCGCCGGGTGGGGCGGTCTGGAGCGGTCGTAGACGACCATGGTGTGGGCGACGAGGTCGCCGAGCCTCTGGAACCGCTGCGTGAAGAGGCAGGAGAGGAGTCCCGCGAAGTAGCCCCAGGGGAGGAAGTCGGCTGGGCGCACGGTATTGCGGAGGATGATGGCCGAGAGAGCGGGCGGGCCCCCGTTTTCTGAAACGACGCGGAGACCCATGCGGCGTTTGCCCGGGGTGGCGGCGCGGACGCCCGCCTCGTAGCCGACGTGGTATCCCCAGTAGAGCAGGAAAAGGAGGATGTTCATCGATCCGGTGACGATGCCCGAACCGACGAGCCCAGTGAAGGCGAGCGCGAGGATTTGGAGGACGATGGCTCCGGCGATGAAGATGGCGAGGTCGATCGAGAAGGCGACGGCACGCACCATGGGGCCCGCCGGGCGCAATTCCACATCAACACCTTCCGCGAGCGCGATGCGGTGAATGGTATCGAGGGGCGGGGAAGCAGCGGGGCTCATGGGAATGTTCAGC
>JBIICE010000150.1:0-10284 GCA_044239025.1 Verrucomicrobiales bacterium | reverse complement strand
TTTTGAGGTGCCCCACGCCAGCTTCGCGCTGAGCAGCGCCGGGGAATCACTGAGCCTTCTGGCGCGTGACGGCGTCACGGTGGTCAGCAGGATTCCGCGCGACTATCCCGAGCCCGCCGAGTATCCCATGCAGTACACTGACCACAGTTATGGTGTGTCAGGCGGAAGCGAAGGGTACTTCCAGACGCCGACACCCGGCGCGGAAAACGGTCCGCGCTTTGATGGGGTGGTTGCTCCGCTTGTTTTCAGTGTCGCCCGTGGCTTTCATGAGACCGCGCAGAATCTCACCATCAGCTGTCCGACCCCGGGCGCGGAAATCCGCTACACCGTGAATGGGGCCGAGCCCACCGCGACCACGGGCACGGTGCTGCCGTCCGGTGGCTTCATTGGATTGAGCACGACCCGGGTGATCCGGGCGGCGGCCTTCCGTGCGGGATGGGTGCCATCCGATGTGGCGACCCATACCTATCTGTTTCCGGGGAATCTGAGCACGAGTGGCTGGCTCAATCCCAGCCTGACCACCAACCCAGCCTATGCCCCGCTCATGGGTGCGGCACTGCGGCAGGTTCCGAGCATGGCCCTCACGGTGGGGCCGGTCACCATCAACGGGGCCACCGACCGGGTGGGATCGCTCGAATGGATTGATCCCGCGGGCGGGCCGGGCTTTCAGATTCCCTGTGGAGCCAAGCTGTTCGGCGGGGCCTTCACGAATTTCGCCAAGAAGAGCTACCGTATCAGTTTCAAGGGAGAGTATGGGGCCGGGAAGCTTCGTTTCCCGCTCTTTGCGGGTCATGAGCGGGGACTCGCCGCCGCCACCGAATTCGATCAGATCGAACTGCGCAATGGGTCGCACGACATGGTCGACCGCGGTTTCTATCTATCCAATATCTACACCGACGCGACCATGCTCGACATGGGGTCGCTGGCACCGCACGGCCGCTTCGTGCACCTCTACCTGAATGGATCGTACTGGGGAGTGTATCACCTCCGGGAGCGCTGGAGCGCGGAAATGGTCGCCGGTTACTACGGAGGAAAAGACAGCGATTACGAATCGGTGAACGGCAATCTCAACGTGGGTGGCTGGGCCGATCCTGGGCTGCCGTACGATGGAGGAACTGGCGCGGTGTGGAGCGAAATGAAGACGCTGGCGCGGTCCGGGGGCGATGTTTTCGGCAAGCTGCGGCCGCTGCTCGATGTCCCGCAGTACATCGATTTCATGACGATGTGGATGTTCGGGAAATCGGAGGATGAATACCGGGTGACCGGTCCGCGGGGGCCGGGGCATGGTGCGAAGTTTGTGCTCAATGATGCGGATGGCTACCTTCACCTTGCGAGCTACGGCGGGCCGGGATCAGACCGGACGGGGCGTGCCACGCCCGGGAAATCGGCGGGAGACGGGCCCGGCTCGCTTTTTTCGATGCTGCACCGCGATGGCGGTGCGGATTACCGCATGCTGCTGGCCGACCGGATTCACCGTGCCATGGTGGCTCCGGGCGGTGCCATGACACCGGCAGCCAGTGCGGCCCGCCTTGCGGAATTGTGTGCGCAGATCGACGTGGCGATCGTTCCGGAATGTGCCCGCTGGAATTACCGGTCGCCGGCTTCCTGGCAGAGTGCGCGGGATGGTGCGCTGAACTGGCTATCTGGTACGCGGGTGGGTTCGGTGGCGACCTTCACGGTGCCGCGGACCACGACGGTGCTGGGGCACTATACGGCGGCGGGATTCTATCCGGCGGTGGCGGCACCGCAGGTGAATCCGCAGGGCGGCGGCGTGGCAGCGGGGACCATCATCGGTTTCACGGGTGTGCCGGCGGGAGCGGCGGTTCTCTACGGGCTGAACGGTCCCGACCCCAGAATGGCCGGGCCTCCGGTGCCGAACGCGCCCCTCGTGACGGCGGCGGCCACCGGGCGGTACCGGGTGCCGGTGTCCGCAGGCGACGGCATGGCCACCGCGGCGATTCCCGGTCTCGCGGCGTGGTGGCGCTTCGATGGCACTGCCCAGGAAGAAGGCGGGAGCTTCCATGGTGCCTTCACCAATGGGGCGTTCAGTGCCTCTCCTGGACAGAGCGGCAGTGGCTGCCTCGAACTGGATGGCACCAATGATTACCTTTTCCTCGGAAATCCCGAGGGCCTGCGGATCACGGGACAGATCACGCTTTCGGCGTGGGTGAAGGCTGATGCCGTCACGGGACTGCGGAACATCATCAACAAGGGGCATGACACCGCGACCCCGAACGGTGAGATCACTCTGCGGATCAATGGTGGCGCCTATCAATGCGGGTACTGGGCTGGCAGTGCCGGGTCGATGATGGTGACCGGTCCGGCCACGGGTCCGGGATCCGCGGCGGCGGACGTGGGGACGTGGCATCATGTTGCGGGGCTGTGGGATGGCAGTGCGTGGAGGCTGTACCGGGATGGGGTTCTGCTGGCCTCCGCTCCGAGTGCGACCGGAGCCGTGACCGTTCCCGTGATTGGCTGGGCCGTGGGTTCGCGCGGCAATGGATCCGAGCGGTTCTTTGATGGTCAGATTGATGAAGTGCGCATCTACCGCCGCGGGCTTGCGGCGGTCGAGGTGGCGGCGCTCGCGGCAAACCGCGCGACCTCCGAGCAGCCGGTCTGGGTGGAACCGGGGCATGACGACCGCGGCTGGGCGGTGGTGGCTCAAGGGTTCGGATTTGCGCCCGCGGGTGACCCCCTTGCGGCGGCGGTGCGCCAGGACGTGGGATCGGAGGTGCGGGGAATCAGTCCCAGTGTCTACAGTCGCTATCCGTTCCGGCTGACGGCTGCGGAACGGGCGCAGACTGCGGGTCTGACGCTGCGGGTGCGGGCCGACGATGGCTATGTGGCGTGGCTCAACGGTACGAGGGTGGCGTCGCGGCAGGCTCCGGCGGTCGTCGACGGTCGGAGTGCGGCCACCGCCGAGACTCCTGATGCGGTCGCTCTGGCAGGGGAATCCATGGATCTGACTCCTTACGTGGCGCTGCTCCGCGAGGGGGAGAATGTGCTGGCGCTGCAACTGCTGAATGTGACGGCGGAAGATGACGACGCGCTGCTGGCAGTGGAACTTGATTCGTTCCGCGGCACGCCGGGCATGTCGCCGCTGGCGCAGAGTTACGATGCGGGATCGCCTCCAGTGCTTCAGGTGAACACGGTGCTGCGCGCCCGCAGCTGGGTGCCCTCCACGCGCAGCTGGAGCGCGCTCAGCGAGAGCTTTCATCAGGTTGGAGCACACGCCTGTCCCCCTGGCTGGCTGGTCTGTTCCGAGCTGCATTTCAATCCGCGCGGGGACGAAGACGGAGAATTCATCGAGCTGCTCAATGCGGGGCCGGGCGCGGTCAATCTGCGCGGGGTGCGCTTCGTGGCGGGCATCAGTTACGCGTTCCCGGCCAACCGGGATACGCTGCTGGCTCCCGGAGAGCGTCTGGTCCTCGCGGACAACGCGATCAGTTTCCAGCGGGTGCATGGATGGGCGGCTTCGTTCGGCGGCGTATTCAGCGACAATCTCTCGAATGCGGGCGAGCGTATTGCCATGGTGTCGGCGGATGGTCAGACGGTCCTGCTTGATTTCACCTATGACGGCAGGGACCCGTGGCCTGGGGAGGCCGACAGCGGGGGGCGCAGTCTGGTGCTCATTGATCCCCGGGTGGGCATGGATTTGAACGATCCGGCGAACTGGCGGGCCAGTGTGGCGGACCATGGCAATCCGAATGCGGGGGATGCGGCGGAATTCCGTGGCGATCCCCGGGCTGATGCCGATGGGGACGGACGGAGCGCGTGGGAGGAATTTGCCCTCGGGACGAGCGAGCTTGTGCCGGATGCGGATCCGGTGGCGGTGCCGGTGGTGTCTCCCGTGCCGGGCGTCGAGGTGGACCATGCCCTCAATGCCGATGCCGCCGCCGTCCGCATGGCAGGCAGTGGCAATCTGATCGACTGGACCATGCCGATGTCGCTGCTCGGGCGGAGGGTACTGCCCGATGGCCGGGTGCGGTCGCTCTGGGGTCCCGCCGCGCCTGCCCCGCGGGCGTTTTTCCGTCTGCGTGTGCCGCCCGCGAGGCCCTGAGCTGGATACCGATGCGGGGAAGCGGTTCCGTGGATCCGGCGAAATGATGCTGGGAATGGCCGCGTTGGCTCAGTAGGTAAGGCAATCTTCCGATCCATGACTTCTCCCATTTCCCGCCGCCGACTTCTGCAGACAGGCATGCTCAGTGCCCTTGGTCCCGCGCTGCTGCGCGGGCAGACGCCCGCCACGGGGAAGCTGCGTGTGGGTTTCGTGGGCATGGGTGGTCAGATCCAGGGGCATGTGGCGCGTGTCCTTGAACTCGGTCATGAAGTGACGGCGCTCTGCGACGTCGATGCGCGGCAGATGGAAGCGAGCCGTCAGCGTCATGGTGCGGCGGTGGCATCGGCAAAGTCCTTTGCAGATTACCGGAAGTTGCTGAGCGATGCTCCGGTCGATGCTGTGGTCATTGCGACGCCGGACCACTGGCATGCGCCCGTCTGCCGGGCCGCCATGGAGGCCGGTAAGCATGTCTACTGCGAGAAACCGCTCACCCACACCCTTGGGGAAGCCCGGGAGCTGCGGGAACTGAGCCGCCGTTCAAAGGTGATCACGCAGACGGGCAATCAGGGCAGTGCTTCTGCCAATCTGCGGCGCAGCATGGAACTGATCGCGGCCGGATTCTTCGGCGAAATCAATGAAGTCCACGTCTGGCATCCGGCGCACAGCTGGCCGAGCGGACGCGACCGGGATCCTGGCGCGGAAGCGATTCCCGAGGGACTCAACTGGGATCGATGGCTTGGGCCTGCGCCCGAGCGGCCTTATCGGTCGTCGGTCTACCATCCCGGGCAATGGCGTGGCTGGTACGATTTCGGAAACGGCTCGCTCGGCGACTTCTGCTGTCATGGATTCAATCTTCCGGTGCGGGCGCTCTCGCTTGATTTTCCCGACCGGATTGAAATCAGCGGCAAGGGACTCGGGCACGAGAGTTTCGCTGCCTCCTGCACAGTGCGTTACCGGTTCCCCGCACGGAAGGGTCGCGGACCGGTGCAGCTGAACTTCTATACCGGTGGCGACCAGCCAGCCGATGAGGTCACGGCACGGCTGAGGGAATCGACCGGCAGCCTTCCGTCGACTGGCTGCCTCATGATCGGGGAGAAGGGACAACTGCAGTGCGGTCTGTGGAATTCCGATGGACAGATCCGGCTGGCCACCGACAGCCGCTTCTCGTGGTTTGGCCAGCACAAGGAAGCCAGCAAGGTTCCCGAGTCGCTGCCGCGCTCGAAAGGCCAGCTCGACGAGTGGATTGATGCCATTCTCGGTGGTCCTCCGGTTTTTGCCGACTTCGATCATGGTGGACATCTCACGGAAATCGGTCTCGCCGGAATCGTGGCGCTCCGGCTGCAGAAGGATATCGACTGGGATGGCGAGGGCATGAAGGTGCCCGGCAATCCGGAAGCCGACCGCTTCATCCGCCCGGGTCAGCGTGCCATCTGAGGCAGGAGGATGTTGCGGCAGGGGGTGGGTGGACCGCGCGGGCCGCCCCCGGAACGGAAGGAAGCTGCTGGCGGCAGGTTGGTTCCGCTGGATGAATTTTCATTAAAATCATGTGATTATATCTTTACGGATGGGAGGGGAATTGGTTCGCTGGGGGGATGGGAAGACAGGAACGATGGCATTTGCGGATGGCTGGCCTGCTGCTGGCCGTGGGGATTCGTGTGCTTGTGGGCGATGGGCTGGCGGCGGGGTCCGGGCGGGGGATGGATGAGGGGGTGCAGCGGGTGCCGGATGCGGGGCGAAAGGGGATTTTTGCGGAGGAACTGGCGATGGTGGATCCGGCGCAGGATGGCTGGCCGACGGAGGCATTTCATGAGCAGGTGAAGCCGAAGCTGAAGGCAATTCTGAGAGCCGTGTCGCGGAAGGGGCGGGTCGAGGCGGACGAACTCGAGGGGGCGCTGGCTCCCCGGTTTCAGGCGAGCGAGCTGCGTCCGGCGATGCTTCGGGAGGTGTACCGGGACGCACGGCATGTGGTCGTGAGGAGCACCACGCTGGCAGCGGAGCGGAGATTGAGTTTCGCGGCCGCCGTGGAGAACTGGCAGTCGGCATTTTCGGAGGGTGCCGGGCTTACGGTCCACCTCAAGATTCACGGGGCGCAACTGGGCAGCGGGGCTGGGAACGAAGGAATTGCCGATGTGTATGTCGATGTGGACGGGGCTGGGCAGACTGGACGGGTGAGTCAGACGGCGTCGTGGCGGACCCATTGGCTGCCGACGGGAGGCGATTGGCAGCTGAGTGGGATCGAGTTGAAGGATTTTGAGGAAACGGTGGCCCTTGGCAGCACCGGGGGACGTCAGTTTGCGGATGTCACCGAGGCCGTGCTGGGAACCACGGACGCGTGGCAGGCGCAGATTCTGCGCGATGTGAATCACTGGCGCACACGGGTGGAAAGCGGCCTCGGAATGGACGCGCTCGGGCACTGTGGACTGGCGGTGGGCGATGCCAATGGCGATGGCCGGGACGACATTTTCGCGTCGGACATGGGCGGTCTCCCGAAGCGCCTGTACCTGCACCAGCCGGATGGCACCGTGCGGGAAACGGCGGCCGCCGCCGGGGTTGATCTCCTCGACCGTGTCCGGGCGGCACTCTTTCTCGACCTGGACAACGATGGCGATCAGGACCTCGTGATGGCGCGGGAATTCCAGGTTCTGATCTTTGCGAACGAGGGAAATCAGGCCGGCGGGATTCCGAAGTTCCGGGTGGTGGCGCGGCTGCCAGTTTCGCCGAATGCCCATTCGCTTTGCGCCGCTGACTACGATGAGGACGGCGACCTTGATCTTTACGTCTGCTGCTACGGAGCCAGTTTTGAATCGTTCGGAGAGGAATCGTCGCCCATTCCATGGTACGATGCCAACAACGGGGCAGCGAACTCCCTGTTCCGGAACGATCTGAAAAAGGGAACGGGCGCCTGGAAATTCGTGGACGTCACCGACGGGGTCGGGCTCGGAGAAAACAACCGGCGTTTCAGCTTTGCAGGATCGTGGATCGATTATGACCGGGATGGCGATCTCGATCTTTACGTGGTGAACGACTTCGGGCGGAACAATCTGTACCGTCAGGAGAAGGTGCCCGGTGGTGGACGGAGATTCCGGGATGTAGCGGCGGCCGCGGGGGCGGAGGATCCCTCGGCAGGAATGGGGGTGGCATGGGGTGATCCAAACCGCGACGGGCATCCGGATGTGCACGTCAGCAACATGTTTTCCGGCGCCGGCAACCGCATTGCCTTTCAGCCGAAGTTCGGCCCGGGAAGCAGCGCGGAGGCGAAAGGGCTGCTGCAGCGTTTTGCGCGGGGGAACACCCTGCTGCAGAATCAGGGCGATGGGAGCTTCCGCGATGTCAGTGTGGACAGCGGGATCACGCTCGGACGCTGGGCCTGGGGATCGGTTTTCGCCGACCTCAACAACGATGGATGGGAGGATATCCTTGTCGCCAACGGTCTGCTGACCGGGGTCGTCGAGGATGACTTGTGAAGTTTCCAATGGCGGCGGGTCGCGCCGCAGACACCACATGAACCGGGCGGGCGGAATTCAGCCTACGAGAAGGCCTTTGCCGCCATGAATGCCCTCATGCGGGCCGGGCATTCCATGAGCGGAGGCGAACGCAACTGTGCCTATCTGAATACGGGCGCGATGGGCCCCGCCGGGACGGGCATGCCACGCTTCGTCAATTTCTCGGCTCCAGCCGGTCTGGATCTGCCGGACGAGTCGCGCTCGGTGGTGATGACCGACTGGGATGGAGACGGGGACCTTGATGTCTGGTATTCAAACCGGAACGCCCCCCGTCTGCGGGTCATGCGCAATGATCTCTCGTGGGGCGGTGCTGCCCTGACGGTCCGGTTGCGCGGAGTTTCGGTGAATCGCGACGGCATCGGAGCGACGGTGGAACTGAGCGGGCCTGGAATCCTCAAGCCGCTGCAGCGGACGCTGCACGCAGGAGATGGATTTCTTTCGCAGTCGGGAAAGTCTCTCCATTTCGGACTGGGGACGGCGTCGGGACCATTCGTGGCGACGGTGCGCTGGCCCGGGGGAACCGTGGAGGTCTTCAAGGGAATGCGGGCGGGCGGGCGGCATCTGCTGACACAGGGTGGCGGCGTGGTGCCGGAGGCGTGGTCCGGCCATGGAAAGCCCCTCGCTGAGGGGAAACCCGAAGCCCTTCCCGTGACGTCGCTCGGCCGGGTGGTGCTGGCGGGGAGGCTGCCGCTGCCCACGGTCGGAGGGCGCGCGCTGACATCCATGGCTCCAGCGGCAACCGGTGTGCCGCAATTGCTGGTTTTCTGGTCGAATAGCTGCCGGGATTGCCGGGCGGAATTCTCGGCATGGTCGCAGCCCGCTGCGGTGGCCGCACTGCGGGCCTCCGGTCTGTCTGTCACTGCCTTGAATGTCGATGAACTGGCCTCCGGCGGCACAGGGGAACTCAGGGAAAGCCGGGCCTTTCTCAGGGAAACCGGCTGGCCCATGGCGGCCCGCGCACTGACGGCGGATGAGACCGGAGTCCTCGATGTGTTTCAGCGGTCGTTCTTCAGTCTGCGGCTGCCTTTGCCGGTGCCGAGTGCCTTCCTCGTGGATCGGCAGGGTCGGCTCGCCGTGATCTACCGCGGTCCGGTCGAAGTGGCGCAGGTGGTGAAGGACGGGAAACTGCTGGATGCGGCACCGGATGATTGGCTGGCAGCCGCTGTTCCCTTGCCGGGGCGCTGGGAATCGTCCGGGGTGATGGCGGATCCTGCCGGAGCCGCCCGTGCCTTTCTGCGGGAAGGATTTCTCGGGGAGGGGGCGACCTATCTGGAACGCTACCTGGACGCGGTGCCCGGAGCAACGCCACCGGGAACGCGCTGGCCTGCGCCGCCCCGTCTAGCGGCTGCCGCTGGCCTCCTCGCGGACTTCCAGCGTCTGCGGGGCGACCGGGCCGGGGTCGATGCCGCCTACCGCCGGGCCCTCGCCTTTGATCCCGGCGACCTGGCCGCCCTGCAGCATCTCGGCAATGTGCTCGCCCGAAGCGGTCGGCTCCCGGAAGCGCTTCCCTATCTCGAAAAGGCCGCGGCCATGGCTCCGGATGATGCGCGGATTCTCAACGACCTGGGGGTCGCACGGGCCATGCAGAATCAGCCCGGAGAAGCTGCGGCCCTCTTCCAGAAGGTCACCGCCATGCGCCCGGGCTTCGCTCCGGCACACACGAATCTCGGGCGGCTGGCGCTGCAGGAGGGAAGTCAGGACGCCGCCCGGCAGCACCTCGAAACCGCATGGCGGCTGGCCCCGGGCAACCGCGAGACCGCGCGGCTCCTCGCGACCCTGTACGGCAGAAAAGGCCTCGACCGACCGGCCGAGGCCGTCGCCGTGGCGCGCCTGAGTCTTGAAAAGGCCCAGCCGGCGGAGGCGGGCGATCACGAACTGCTGGCGGGTGCGCTGCTGGCGGCGGGCGACCGGACCGGGGCGGCGGCGGCTCTGCGGAAGGCACTGTCACTCGTGCCGCCCGGAGCGGCGCAGTCTCCACTGGCCACGGAATGGAGGAAAAGGCTCAAGGCACTGGAAGGATCGCCCTGAGCCGCTCCCCCGGGCACGGGCACCGGGATTTTCCGTCCGCTGGATTGAACGCGGGAAGAAATCCCATTGTCCGACGCCTTCGCCGGGTTACCGCCTGCCATCGATTTCCGGAATGGGATTTCCATCCCGGGACACTCACCGCATTTCCGACTCACCTTTCCGATCCCCAAGCATGTCCTCATTAGCCCAACGCATGAATGAAATGCTGGTCCGCTCTGCGGAAGCGGCGGGAGCCGAAAACCCGGAAGCCGTGGCGGCGGTCATCAATCAGTCGGCCATGGCGCAGCGCAGCGTGGTCGATGACCTGCTGGACGCGCAGATGATGCCCGAAGAGGCCTTTCTGGGGAATCTCAGCGAGTGGCTGCGGCTGCCGTGGGAACCCGATCTGAAGCCAAGGAATTCCCGGCGGCTCAAGGAAGTCTGCTCGGCAGCGGTGGCGCTGCGGCATCGCCTCCTGCCGCTCTGGTATGGAGATCCGGCGCGCATGATGGCCGAACCCGGCGAAGACGGTGAGCCACCGCAGCTGGCCGAAGGAGAAACCGAGGGCGAACCTGTGCTGGCGCTCGCCACCTACGACCCCTTCAACTACCATGCTCGGCACGCCGTCGCCCAGGCAATTCAATGCCGGGTGCAGTGGCACATGGCGAGCCGGACGCGGCTGCTCCAGGGCATTCAGAAGCTCTACGGGGTGGG
>JBIICE010000363.1:0-2562 GCA_044239025.1 Verrucomicrobiales bacterium | reverse complement strand
CACCCCGCCCCGCCTTCGCCGACGGAACTGTCCGCAGGCTTCACCGATGCCGACCAGTTCGAATTCATCGAACTCATGAACGCAGGCAAGGCTCCGCTCAGTCTCGACAATGTCCGCTTCACGGACGGGGTAACCTTCGCCTTCGCTCCCGGCACCACGCTGCCCCCGGGTGGACGCACTCTCGCGGTGCGCGACCGCGCGGCCTTCGCCTCCCGGTACCCTCTCGCCGCAGCCTTCATGGCTGGCGGAGCCTTCACGGGCGGCACCGGACTCAATAATAACGGGGAAACCATCACCGTGGTGGGAGCCGATGGCTTCGTCATCCGTTCGTTTGCCTACAGCGATTCCACACCATGGCCAACGACCCCGGACGGCAGCGGCCCTAGCCTCGTCCTCATCGCCCCAGCCTCACTCCCGGACCACAGCGTCCCCGCGAACTGGCGCGCCAGTACCGCAGACGGCGGCAATCCCGGCAACAGCGACGCCACCCCGTTCACCGGCAATCCTACCGCGGACGACGACGCAGACGGCCTTCCCGCACTCATGGAATACGCCCTCGGCTCGAGCGACAGCACACCCGACCTCTCGCGCCTCCCCAGCGCCACCCTCACACCCGACGGCTTCATGGAATTCACCTTCACCAGAAATCCAGCCGCGGAAGACGCCACCCTGTCCGTCGAGTCGTCCCCCAACCTCCAGTCATGGAGCACCGGAGGATTCGCCATCGTTTCCGAATCCGCGCGGCCCGACGGCTCCCTAACCGTAACCGCCCGATCCCTCACCCCTGCCACAGGCTCCCTCTACGCCCGACTCAAGGCCTCCCTCCGCTGACCCGCCGACCGCACACCTGAAGTCGTCGCCTACCCGGTTCCCGTCTCAGCAAGACACCTTGGCCTGAGCGTGCGCGGGCGGTTTTCCTGCCGATGGTGGCTGCATGATGGAGTCCACGGTTTCCGATCGTTCCGCGTGTTGGCGCGGTCTGCTGGCAAGGCAGATTCCCGCGGGCTTGAGCTTCGCCGCGCTCTGCCAGCGCGAGGGTGCCCCCTGTGTCAGGATAGTTGTCCAGGCCGCGCAGTTGTGATTCCAAATGGAGATTGCTGCTGCTCCGCCAGAGCATCAGGATCGGGCTGCTGGAAACCATGCAGGAGGAAGTCGAAGCGCTCTGCGGCCCTCACTACAGGGCCGATCCCCAGAGTCCCTGCCACCGTGCCGGTTCAGAATCCGGCGTTGTCTACATGGCTGGCGGCAGAGAGCAGATTCAGCGACCGCGGTCGGCACACCCTCTTGGGTGAAAATCAGGGACTTACTCCTTGATTGCATTCGGTCACAACGCCCACCGCGGCGGGCACACCCTCTTGGGGCTCACGGCATTTTCAATACTGCCGATGCCAGCGGTCACAACGCCCACCGCGGCGGGCACACCCTCTTGGGAGCGCGAAAGCGATTGCGGAGGAGTAGTAAGGGTCACAACGCCCACCGCGGCGGGCACACCCTCTTGGGAGCACGGTAACATCGCCAAATAACGTCATTGGGTGGTCACAACGCCCACCGCGGCGGGCACACCCTCTTGGGTTGGTACAGACAAACAATCGGCATTGAGTGAGTCACAACGCCCACCGCGGCGGGCACACCCTCTTGGGAGTGCTCAAATTTAGATTCTGGAAATGAACGACTTACGATTCCGTTTCCGGAAACCTCCTCTGAAAATGCCTGATCGGCTAGGTTTTTCCAGGACATTTTTCCGTGTTTAGGTTTTCAGGTGCAGATCAGATGATCTACACGATCCACGCGGACTCTCCGGATCGTTCCGTGAAGTCGGCGCCCTGTGGAGGTGGACCGAGGTAAACCGGCCTGCTGGTGGCCCTTGCCGGATAGATATGGATCGTGCCCGACTGAACGGCCAGCGTTTCAAGTGAGCGCACGAGCCGAGCGCGCATGCCCCTTGTCAGCCTGCACTCGAAGACCGAGAACTGAGCTCTGACTCCGAACCCTTCCAGAACCTCGGAGACCCTGTCTCTTTCCCGGTCGCAGGTCACATCATAGGTGATGATGTAGAGGGAGGCAGGGGGCATGACTCTTCAGGATTTGGATTTGGCTCGGTCGGGTGCGATTCACAGTTCTTCCCGGTCTGCGCTGGAATCCCCTTTTTTGTAGGATTGGTGATGAAACGGGGTAAGCGTCACCCGGGGCACCACTAGCCACGGCGAAGCAGAGATGGCAAAGGTTTCAGACTATGGCATCTTTGACTTTGGCTACGCGAAGTGAGCGACCGCAGCTTCTGCGGCGTGATGTAAAAGGGCGGGTTCGGATCAGCCGCGAGAGGCGCGAGCTGCTGCTTGCGGAGTTCGATCGCAGTGGGGTCAGCGCTGCGGTCTTCGCGCGGATGGCGGGAATCAAGTACCAGACTTTTGCCGGGTGGCTTCATGTGCGCCGCCGGGGCGGACGGCGGCACGGGCTGAAGCATGCGCGGACGCCTCAATGGGTTGAAGCTGTTCCGACCGGTGCCGAGCAGCAGACCGTCGGGCATCATGCTGGGTCTTCCGGCGGTCTGAAAGTGCATCT
>JBIICE010000362.1:0-2568 GCA_044239025.1 Verrucomicrobiales bacterium | reverse complement strand
ACCGACGATCCTTCCAATAGCTGTGCCTATGCCCTTGCGGGTGGCGGCGATGTCCGTGTCTCTGCTGAGTGTCCTGATACCGGCGGTGGCCGGGGCCGCGGACAATCCAGGGGAAGTGAAGAAGCAGATTCTTGAGCTGACGGGTGGGCGGCACACCCGGATTGCGTGGAACCAGAACGACAAGATCCGGGTCTTTGACACGAAGGAGGGGGTGATCCGGGACACGACCTTGCCGGCGAGTCAGCCCCTGTTCACCGCTGACGGCCGCAAGGTGCTGGCGTCCGGAGGCAAGGCCGGGGAACGCTTTCTGGCGATGTATGATTTTGACACCAAGCGGGTGAGCAAGGTGGTGACGGCTCCGGAGAGCAATCTGCTGACCGTGTGGCGCGATGCGAAAGCGAGGAAAGACTGGGTGTACGTGAACGACTGTGGTTCCAAGGATCAGGCATGGGATGCGCCCTGCGGGAATGTCTTCCGGTTCCCACTCGATAAGCCGACGGCCCGGGAACTCTGCTGGGACCGGACATCGTCGCATTTCTATCTGATGTTTTCGGCGGACGGGACCCGGGCGTGTTTCGAGCCGAACTGGAGCAACATCGGCCAGTTGACCGTGGTATATGACGGGAAGGGTGGAATCGATCAGGACAAGTGTCAGTTCAAGCCGCTGGGTGGAGGCTGTTTTCCGGGAATGGCACCGGACAATTCCTACCGGGTCTTCCGGCTGGATGGAGATCACAAGGCGATCACGATGTGCGATGCGGACGGAGCGAATCCCCGGCAGGTGAAGGTGGCCGAGATGCCGGGAGTGGGGGACAAGGGGCGCAATGTCTGGCTGACGCGCTGGAGCACCGATCCCCGGTTTCTGACGCTGATGGCACCCGATGGTGACGATGCGAAGGTGTGGATCGGTCGCTTCGATGCTGAGTTCACGAAAATCGAGGGCTGGGTGCAGGTGACGAATGACGGTCCCAAGTGCTGGCAATCGCATGCCTGGATTGCTCCGAAGCCATGAGAGTCCGAACCGCTTTGATGGTGGCGGCTGCCTGGGTGGTGTCCGTGGCGGCTGTGATGGCTGAGGAATGGCCCGCAGTGAAGGGAGCGGCTTTTGCGGTCCGGAGCACGAAGACCACGGATCCGGTCGTGGCCTTTGATGCGAAGGGCCGGGAATTGTTTGGCTTCAGCTGTGCGGCACGGGGTCGGGCTCTCCCCGGCTCGGCCTTCGAGATGGTCTGCGACGGGGGATCGTTTCTCGCCCGGGACGCGGGGAAATGGATCGGAGCCAAAGTGGCTGCTTCCTCCGGATTCACCGTGGAGGCGAGCCTTGTTCCGGCGGCGAGCCCGCTGAAGGCTCCGGCCACGGTGCTGAGCTACGGGGAATCGTTTGCGCTGCGGCAACAGGGCGGCGGACTTGTCATGACTCTCGGCGGCGGGGCACCCATGGAACTCTTTCCGGTGGAAGCCGGGAAGCCGGTGCATGTGCTCGTTTCCTGCGGTGGGAAGGAATGGACGGCCTACCGCGATGGGAAGAAGGCGGCCTCCGGACCGATGCCGGCCACGCGCGCTTCGTGGGCGCAGGCCGAGCTGGTGATGGGGGCGCAGGCTGAGGGAACACAGCCCTGGCGTGGCCGCATGGAGGCAGTGGCGGTTTTCCCATCGGCCCTCACTGCGGAAAATGCGGCTTTGCAGGCCGAGGGAGCCGCCCAACTGCGCGCTGGCCGAGCAGAGGTGACGCCCCTGAAATTCCGTGGAGTCCTTCTCCGGCAGGCATCCACGTCATCGCTGGAAGACATCCGTCCGTACAGCCGCAGCCTGACCGCTGCCGAGTACCGCGCGGAGTCCGTGATCGGGGGACAGTGGGACGGCGAGACGATTACGGTGCTGCACTGGATGATCATGGATGGGAAGCGACTGCCGCTGGCTGACCGCAAACCGGGAGCGAAGGTAGAGCTGACAGTCGTGCCGCTGGCGAAGCAGCCGCAGCTTGAGGGCTCGCGGCGGGACGAACTTCCGGACACCGACCTTGATGCGGAGCTGTTCTACTGCGAAACAGAGTAGTCCGGCGTGGGATGCCGTGAAATCCTGACGTTTCTGTTTATCCTGTCCACTGGCCTGACTCCGGCATCCGATGGTCTTCAGCTCCTATCTCTTCCTGTTTTATTTCCTGCCGGTGGCCCTTGCGGGGTACTACCTGCTGGCGCGGTGCGGGAACCGGACCCTGAATTATTCACTCATCTTCTTCGGGTACATCTTCTACGGCTGGGCCAACCCGAAATTCATCTTCCTGATGGCAGCGACCACGGTGGTGGACTGGCTGGCCAGTGTCATCATCGCGCATGGAACGTGGAAGCTCTGGACGGTCTGGCGGGAGCCGGTGGAACCACTCGCCCGCGGCGGCCCGCGCAACCGGTCGCAGCGCTGGGCGATCTATCTTTCCGTGGTGACCAACTTGCTGTCGCTGGGCTTCTTCAAGTACTACCACTTCGGGATCGACAGCTACAATGCCCTCGTGGCGTCACTCGGCTGGCCCCAGGCGCAGTGGGAATCGACGCTTCAGGTGGTGCTGCCGTT